>WNDX01000224.1 GCA_009914615.1 Herbaspirillum frisingense | reverse complement strand
CCCTCGGCCAATCGCAACGCATAGGCGATTTGCTCTTCGCTAAATCTCGATCGTTTCATGGCTACTCCTTGCCCGCTTCGGGGCGCTGAGAAGCAACCTTACCTCTAGTTTTGACCTGTACGGATATTCCGGGGGCAGGTCATGGATACTGGCGCTGCAACCAAGGTCTGCCTCGACGTTACGAGAGGCCTTGGCGGCAACTCTTGATCAAAGCCTAGAAAAGATCATGGGCGGCAACAAGCTGAGCCTTTGCCGAATCTGTAAATAATTGCTACAGCCGAGGAAAAAAGCGAGATTGTCTGACGGAGAAACGCTCAGGCGGTGGTGGAGAACAAGGCGCCGACGATGCCCTGCGTCACTACATCGCCGACGATGGAATCGGTCAGGTCGGGATTGGATTTGAGCAAGGAAGCCAGTTGCGAAGTGAAGCCGGTGTCGAGGCCGGTGAATTCACCTGAGCTGTTATAGATGCCGGCCACGGAAGGGTCGGACGTGATGCCGCCGAGGATGCCCTGGTAGAGCGATTGCGTGGCCTGGGTCTGCGTGATGTCGGGCGAGGTGTTGGCGGCGGAGCCGGCATCGACGATGGCATCGAACACGCCGGCGGCATTGTAGGTCAGCCCGTCCGCACCGATGGAATTGCCCAGGCTGACGATCACCGAGGCATCGGAAGCCAGCTCGACCGCCTGCTGCACTGCCCCGGGGTTGTTGACGGTCGCGACGGATTCGCTGGAGCCGCTGACAGGCGTATACGGCGCGCTGCTGCCGGTGTCGGCGGAGGTGCTGTAAGCGGCGAGGCTGTTGAGCGAGTTGAGCGAGTTGAGCGAGTTGAGCGAAGTATCGATGGCCATGATGATGCGAAGACGACGTCGGGCAGCGGATAGCGCAGAGCTTGCGATATGAAAATTCTAGGAAAAAATGGCCGGCGCAACAAGGCGCTTTTATCGATTCATGCCGACACCGTTGCCGCCAAACAAAAACGCCCGGCAAGGCGGGCGTTTTGTCAGCGCGGCGTCAGGCGCCCGTCAGCCGGGCTCAATGTGCGTCGTCTCCATGCTCGTCCTCGGTCTGCACGATGCTGACCGGACGGCCCTTCACGCGGCGCCAGACATACACGCCATAGCCCGACAGGCCATACAGCACGAACAGGCCGAACAGCACCTTGGAAGGATCGCTGGAGATCGCTACCAGCGCCACCACCACCAGCAGCGCGGCGATGAAAGGCACCGGTTTGCGGAAGTTGACGTCCTTGAAGCTGTAGAACGGCACATTGGTCACCATGGTGATGCCCGCGTACAGCGTGATCACCCAGGCCGCCCAACTGAGGTCGGTGCCAGCGAAACGCAGGTCGTCCATCAGCCACACGAAGCCGGCCACCAGCGCCGCCGCCGCCGGGCTGGGCAAGCCCTGGAAATAGCGCTTGTCCACCACGCTGATGTTGGTGTTGAAGCGCGCCAGGCGCAGGGCGCCGCCTGCGCAATAGACGAAGGCCGCCAGCCAACCCAGCTTGCCCATGCCGCGCAGGGACCACTCATAGACCACCAGCGCCGGCGCGGCGCCGAAGGACACCATGTCGGACAGGCTGTCGTACTGCGCGCCGAACTCGCTCTGGGTATTGGTCATGCGCGCCACGCGGCCGTCCAGGCTATCCAGCACCATGGCCACGAAAATCGCAATGGAGGCGTAGTCGAACTTGAGATTCATCGCCATCACGATGGCGTAGAAACCGCAGAACAGCGCGGCAGTGGTGAAGGCGTTGGGCAACAGGTAGATGCCGCGCGACCGGCGGCGCGTGCCGCCCTGCCCGGCTTCGTCCAGCTGTGCCGAAGCCTTGGGCCTGCGCAGGGATTTCGGGAAGGGAATGCCGCCTTTGGTCTTGCGTCGTCGGAAAGTTGCCATCGATGTTTATTCTTTGATATTGCGGGAAACCGCGCGCAGCGAGGCCCGCTGCGCGGGCTTGTTACAGTGTGATCAGAGTTCGGCCAGAATGGTTTCCGTGGCGGAGACCTTTTCGCCGACGGTGACCTTGGGAGTCGCGGTCAGCGGCAGGTACACGTCCACGCGCGAACCGAAGCGGATGAAACCGTAGCGCTGGCCGCGCGCCAGCGTGTCGCCGGCCTTCACGTAGCACAGGATGCGGCGGGCGATCAGGCCGGCCACCTGCACGCAAGTCACGCTCTGGCCGGAGGTGGTGGTGATGGCCAGCGCATTGCGTTCATTTTCCAGCGATGCCTTGTCGAGGTCGGCATTGACGAACTTGCCGGGGAAGTACTGCACGGTCTCTATCTTGCCATCCACCGGCGCGCGGTTGGAGTGCACGTTGAACACGTTCATGAACACGCTGATCTTCAGCGCTTCGCGATCGGTATAGGGATCATGGGCACGCGCCACCACCACGATACGGCCATCCGCCGGCGACAGCACGGCATTCGGCGCTTGCGGGATCACGCGCGGCGGATCGCGGAAGAACTGCAGCACGAACAGCGCGATGATCCAGAACGGAATGGACCAGCTGCCAAACAACATGGTGACCAGCAGCGCGACGACCACGGCGATCGTCAGGAACGGCCAGCCTTCACGGGCGATAATGGGGTGGGGATAGTGGTTATTGTTCAATGTTGCTCCAATGATCGCGGAATTTTCGAAAGTAAAAGCGTGCCTATTCTAGTCCAGCCCTCGCCAAATGCAATGAAATGCACCTCCGGCGGCGCTTCGGGAGGCCGATTCGCGGGCATTTCACGGTTTTTCGCCATTGCCGCGCGGCCGCGGTCGGATTTTTCTTAGTGATCGGGGGCGACGAAGGTGAACGTCAGCTTGTTTCCGTTCAAATCGAACTCATCCGGCATGCCGCTGGTCTCTTCCTTCCCGAGCATCATCATGACGTCGGCATCGAGGTAGTCGAAGCCCACCAGCTCGATCTTGCGCAGGGAGGCTCCGGCGCGCAGCTCTTGCGGCTCCGTGGGCTTGATCTCGGGCGACATCTTCATCAGCGGCCGGCAAGATTCCAACTCGCCCAGCATGCGGCGATAAGCTTGGTCCATGGCCGCCGGCGTACCGAACTTCCAGATACAGGAAAAGCTGGCAGGATCCTCGCCTATCGTGCATGTGCTGGCGCCCACGGCGACAAAGGAAGAGGGAAACGTGGATTCCGCATCGCCTTCGCCGCTTTTCCAGGATGCGAACTGCGTGGCCGACTGCGCGTAGATGGTGTGCAGATCCGAGCAGATGTCGGCATGCGCGGGCGCAGCCATCCATGCGGCGGCGATGCCCAGTGCGATGATCGTCTTCATGTTTCCCCCGAGAACCAAAGGAGGCCGATTATAGCGGCCTCCGCTGCACTGCGGCATGCACTTGCCGCAACAGCAGCGACCGGGCAGGGCTAGTGCGCCGCGGAGCGCGAGAACGTCAGCTTCAGTTCATTGCGCGACAGGCCGCGCGGACCGGTGATCTGCATCTGCCCCAGCAGCAGGGTCGCCTCGGCATCGGCGAAATCGAAACCGGTCACTTCCATGGTTTGCCGCAGATCGCCCTGGGTGCGCTCCTGCGGCTTGTCGGCGAGGATGCCCGCCTCGGCCTTCACCAGCGGCGGGCAGGCCTTGATGTCGTTGACCATGCGCTGATAAGCGCGGCCCAGATCGGCCGGCGTGGTGAATCGCCAGATGCAGGAATAACTGCTGGAATTGCCGCTGATGCTGCAACTGTCCGCGCCATCCAGCATGAAGGTGGCGGGATAGGCGATACCGGCCTTGCCGCCGCTGTCGGCGCCTTCTTTTTTCCAGCCGTCGAAGTGCGACTGCGATTGCTGATAGACGGTGCGCATGTCGGCGCAAATGTCGGCATGCGCCGCATTGATGGACAGCAGGCCGGCTGCCAAGGATACGATGATGCTCTTCATTGCCCGCATGATGGCCTCTGAAACGGAAAAGGAGGCCGATTATAGCCTCCCTTCCATGCGACCCTCGCGGGCCTGATCCGGCGCAGGATGTAGGCCCGGCGCCGCTGCACTGCCTGAGTTACTTGAAGCGTACCCGACCCACCAGGCGCATATTGACGGTCGATTCGCCGGGCTCGAAGCTGGGTTCGGCCACCGAGGCGGCTTCCTGCGCCATGTCCGAACGCATCATTGCTTTGGCCATGGGCGCGGCGGCCGGCATCGGTGCGTAGTTGCCCGAGCCCTCGAAGTCCACGGTATCCAGCACGGCGTCCGAGGGCGAGCGGTGCATGGAGGTGGCGATGAAGCCGATGCGTTCTTCCAGGTTCTTGTAGGTGGCGTCGAACAGCGCCGCATCCATCTTCTTGGTGGCCGCCGGGCTAAGGCCGAACTGCAGGCCGTTCAGGCTCAGCAGGCTCTGCGCGGACGCCACGGTTCTGGGCAGCGCGGCGAGGTTCTGCGTGGTCATCTCCAGATACTGGCCGACGCGCCAGCCGACGATGGGCCGCGCCTTGGCCGGCTGGCGCGGCTGCTGCGGCGTCACTGGCTGCGGTTCGGCGTAGATGGCGTAGGTGTAATAACCGTAGCTCTTCAAGGTGGCCTGCGGATCCTGGCGCTTCAGGGTATCGATGCCCTGCTTCATCTTCTGGTTCACACGCGAGGCGGCGACCGTCTTGTCCTTGTCCTGCTCCTCGACCTGCAGCGTCACGCGCGCCTGGTCGTTAGGCACGCTGAGTTCGCCGTTGGCCGGTACCACCACGGTGGTACCGGTAGTCTGCACGGTCTGTGCCTGGGAAGCGATACAGGCGGTCGCCAGTACTGCGCCGAGCATGAGCTTGCGGGTAGGTGTCATGTTGTCCTCTTCTTTTGATATGGTCCGTGGGTGCCCTTGCGGGCGACGGGATCGATCGGATCCCGGCACTTCGACGGCGGGCATGCGCGTTTGGTTCTTGCGCAAGTGCAACAAGGGGTAACGGCGGATACAAGTATGGGGCATGGCGGTGGAGAGGCGCCCTTGGTTGCGGCGATCGGAATCAGGATGCTGCCTGTCTCTTTGGGCCATCAGGTTGAAGGTCGCTATTCAAGGGCGTTGAACAATGCTTGCGGATGCGACGAACGACACGGGGTTCCGGCCTGCGCCCGAACGACGGAGATGGGGCCGATGCCTTCGCTCATTTAGGGTTCTTGTCCTTCGATGCACCAATCGCCGGCTCTCGATCGAAGAACCTGCCCCCACCTTACCTCCATGATCCGGGCGCAGGCCGGGATCCAGCGGCGTTAAACAACGCCTGCGAGGCGCGACGAACGACACGGGGTTCCGACCAGCGCCGAAACGACGGGGATGAGGTTGGCGCCTTCGCGCATTTAGGTTGTCCTCTGATGCGCCAA
>WNDX01000223.1 GCA_009914615.1 Herbaspirillum frisingense | reverse complement strand
GGCTGCACTCGTTTCGGCGCCTGAAGATTCGTTACGAACGCTATGCTCATATCCACGAAGCCTTCCTGTCATTGGCTTGCGCCTTGATTTGCTGGACCCGGTTAAAACAACTTTTAAAATAATTTCGCAACAGCCTCTAAGTTTCAAGCTGGAACTATTGTTATTGGTTTGACCACTTCCGGCCGCCCCTGGCATTGCACCGCATCCCCTTCGCGGCGGATCGCTCCGCTGCGTACTCCGGTTCACGCTTCGCCTGCTCCTCAGCAATGTTGTCCAACATCGGCGATCCGCTTGAAAACCAGTACCGACGCCGATTTCAGCACTGTGGAAGGATTATTGCACAGGCGATTTCAAAAAAAATCAGATTTTTCCTGAAGGGTATCCAAACCGCGGCAAATGCTGCCCACAGGAATCCTTTTATACCGTTTTGCGTTGACGTTCAGGCATTTCCGTTGCTTATCCGCTATCCGCGCCGGCACTTACTTGTCGGGCGTGGCGATGCCGGTGCGAATGGCGTAGCGCACCAGGCCAGGCACGTCGCGAATGTCCAGGCGTTCCATCAGTTGCGCGCGGTGCGTCTCGATGGTCTTGGCGCTGACGTTCAACTGGTAAGCGATCTCCTTGGTGTTGTTGCCCTCGGCGATCAGTTGCAGGATCTCGCGTTGCCGCGGCGTCAACACTTCCACCGGCGTGCCGTTCTGGGCCACGCGTTTCATGTAGTTGTCCAGCGCTTCGCGCGAGATGTGCGAATCCAGGTACTGGCGGCCGTGCTTGACCTCGTAGAGCGCCTTCTCCAGCTCGGTGGCCGCCGAATCCTTGAACAGATAGCCGTTGGCGCCGGCGTTGAGAGCCTGCATCACATACTCTTCGCTGCCATACATCGATAGCATCAGAAAGCGCGTGGTCGGATAGTCGCCGCGCAGACGGCGCAGCGCCTCCAGCCCATTCATGCCCTTCATGGCGATGTCCATCACCACCAGGTCGGGCTTGAGCTGCGGGATCATTTCGATGACCTCGGCACCGTCCGATGCCTCGCCCACCACCTCCACGCCCGGCATGGCGGCCAGCAAGGCCTTGATGCCGCTGCGCACCAGCGCATGGTCATCCGCAAGCATGATGCGAGTCAGCATGGTCAAATCCTCCTCACGATAGGTGCGGCCGGCAAGTGCATGACGATTTCCGTCCCCTCGCCGGGCGCTGATGAAATATCCATGGAACCGCCTACCAGCACGGCCCGCTCTTCCATATTGAGCAAGCCGAAACTGGTGCCGGAAATGGCGTTGCTGCGCGCGCGCTCGATATCGAAGCCCTTGCCGTCGTCGCGGATGCTCAGGTACACCTGATCCTGCTGACGATCGATCTTGACCCAGATGTTCTGGCACTTGGCGTGGCGCAAGATGTTGGTGACCGCTTCCTGCACGATGCGGAAGGCGGTGTTTTCGATGTCGTGGTGCAATTCGTCGTCGTGGCCGCTGCTCTCGAACCAACCGTTGACGTTGGCCAGCTTGGACTTCTGCTCGACATAGGAGCGCAGCGCGGCGATCAGGCCCAGATTGTCCAGCTGCGGCGGGCGCAGATCCAGCGACAGGCTGCGCACCTGCGCCAGCACCGAGGTCACGATATCGATGCCGTTCTGCAGCGACGGCCCTTCCAGGGTGCCGGTCTTCTTGATGGTTTCCAGGTTGATCTTCAGCGCCGTCAGCGACTGGCCGACGTCATCATGCAGGCCGCGCGCCAGGTGCTGGCGTTCGCGCTCCTGCACCTCGATCACGCGCGAGGACAGCAACTGCTGGCGCTGGATCGCCAGCTCCAGTTCGCGCCGCGACTGTTCGCGCTCGGTGACGTCGATCGCCAGCCCGGCCACCATGTCGCCTTTTTCGCCGCTGATGGGAAAGCGCACCACATCCAGGATGCGGGCGTTGTGGTTGTGGTCGAACACCGTTTCCTGGGTATGCAGTTCTCGCTTCTCGTCGAGCACCTTGCGGTCGTTTTCCTGCGAGGCCTCGGCCGCGCCGGTGGACATCAACTCGAAATCGCTCATGCCGTCCATGTCGCCGGGCGTCATACCGAAGAAGGTGGACTGCGCCGGGTTGACGTAGCTGTAGCGCAGCTGCGAATCCTTGATCCAGGTCGGCATCGGCGCAGCGTTCATGAAGGCGTTGAAGCGCGCCTGCATCTCGCGCAGCGCCTGCGCGCTCGCGCGCTGCTTGCGCCGCGCCTGGGCGTCGCGCAGCTCGCGATCCACTGCGTGAGGCAGGCGCGTGATGGCGCTCTTGAGGAAATAATCCTGGGCCCCGGCCTTCATCCCTTCCACCGCGGTCTGCTCACCGATCACGCCGGAGACGATGATGAACGGCGTCTGGTCGTTGTCGCGCTTGACCAGCTTGAGCGCTTCGACGCCGCTGAACGTGGGCATCGAATAATCCGAGATGACGATATCCCAGCGCTGTTCGCGCAAGGCCGCCAACAACGCCGTCTCGTCATCGACGCGCTGCCAGGTCGGCTCGAAGCCGCCGCGCTTGAGCTCGCGCACCATCAGCACGGCATCTTCTTCCATGTCCTCGACAAACAACACGCGAAGCGGAATACTCATGGGCTCTGACTCTCACTATTACATTGAAATTGCATCCGGGCCGCGCATCGCATGCGACCGCCCGCCGTCCCCTCATCGCGGCTCGTTCAGGCTCGGCGTGAGCCCCTTGCGCGGCAACGAGAAGTAAAAACTTGCGCCTTCCTTGGGCTTGCTTTCAGCCCACACCCGGCCGGTATGCCGGATCACGATGCGCTGCACCAGCGCCAGCCCGATGCCGGTACCGGCGTACTCTTCCTGACGGTGCAGTCGCTGGAAGGTGCCGAACAGCTTGTGCGCATAACGCATATCGAAACCGACGCCATTGTCGTGCACGCCGTAAATGATTTCCTCTTCGGCGACCTGCATGGTCACATGCACCCGCGGCTGCTCGCTCTTGCTGCTGAACTTGACCGCATTGCTGAGCAGGTTTTCCCATACCTGGGTAATCAGGCCGCGATTGGCAACCACGCCGTCCATGGGCGGCACCTCGAAAGTGACGGCCGGGTTTTCCTGCCGCAGGCCGGCGATCACCTGGCCCACCAAGTCTTCCATCGAGAAGCGTTCCAGCGTCAGCTCGCCGGTGGTGGACTTGGCCAGCTTCAACAGGTCGTTGATCAGCTCATCCATCTTCCTGACGTTGCGGCGGATCACCTGCAGCTGTTCGCGGCCCTTCTCTTCGAGCGCGTCGGCGTAGTCCTCTTCGAGGATCATGGCATAGCCGGAGATGGCGCGCAGCGGCGCGCGCAAGTCGTGTGATACGGAATAAGAGAAGCTTTCCAGCTCCTTGTTCACGCTATGCAGGTGCAGCGCCTGACGTTTGAGGTCGGCGTTCAGCGCTTCGATCTCTTCCTCGGCGCGCTTGCGGTCGGAAATGTCGTACATCACGGTGCGGCTGATCAGCTTGCCGTTGTCGCGGTTCGGGATCGCGGTGGCGTTGACCAGCGCCGTGAACTGGGTGCCGTCTGCGCGCCGGTAATCCAGATCGATGCCGTTGATCTCCCGCTTGAGCAGGAACTGCGGCAACAGCTCACGCGTGTAACGCTCGGCACTGTCCGGCGTCAGCAGATCGATGTGGGTCAGACGCCCCACCACCTGCTCGCGTGTATAGCCCAGCCACTTCAATTCGGTGTCATTGATCTTGATGATCTTCTTGTCGGTTTCATCGACCGAGTGATACCCGCAAGGCGCGTTGTTGTACAGGTCCTCGATCTCGTCCGCGTACGCCTGGGCGCGCTGCTGGGCTTCATCGCGCCGCCGCATCTCGCGCCTGAGCTTGCTGTACACCAATACCAGCAAGGCCACGCTGAGCAGGCTGCCGCCCAGCACGGTCAGGATCGTGACGTCGGCACTGGCGGCAGTCTCCTGTGAACGCGTGGCCAACAAGGCGTTTTCGGATCCCTTCATCTCGGCGAAACGGGCGCGGATGTCATCGCTCAGGGGCTTGCCTTCCAGCAGTTGCCCTTGCGCCGTTTCCGGATCGAGTTCCAACAGCTTGCGCGCCATCAGCACGCGCTGGGCGATCATGTCTTCGGTCTGGCCAAGCCGCTGGAGCTGCTCAGGGTTGTCGCGCATCAGGCGGCGCAGCTCGTGCATCAGCGAATTCATCTCGCGCACGCCGGCCTCGAAATTGCCGCGGTATTCATCGTTGCCCGAGAGCGCGTAGCCGCGCGCGCTGCTGATCGTGTCGCGCAGCGTCGAATGCGCCTCCTCCAGCACATTGAGTACCGTATGCGTGTGCTGCACCCAGACCGCGCGCTCCTCGAAATCGCGCACGCTGTAATAAGAAAACCCTGCCACGCCGATCGACAGCAGCAGCGCCAACAGAAAGAATATGCCGGTACTGGCCTTGGCCAGCCCGGTGTTATGAATGATCGGCATCTTTTTCTATATGCATGCAGCAAGTTTCCAACAGTTCCGCTTCACGCACGCGCCGCGCTGATACCGCCGCCGACGTTACGCGCTCGCGCGCATCCGCAAGTTCCTCGATGTTCCGGACCGCCTGCACAGTCTGATCCGGCACTGCCGCACCTCCGCCCTTCCTTGCCTAGTCACACATCAAACTTACTACTTTGTTACCCACGATGTCGATAGATATCGCCATCCTTGGCATCAGGCCTTCGATATTCCAGCTTCGCTTGAGTCTCGCCCGACTGAACCGGTCGGACGATTGCGGCGAAGATCCCGACGTATCGAACCCGGCCGCGACCGGCTCAGCTTCACGAACCGGCTGCCGGAGCGCCCGCCAGGCAATTCATCCGGCGCAGATGACATAAACGCAATTATGTTTTGTCATCAACTGTTTTCATTCAGGCAGCAAGTTTCACTATCGTCTTGCATTTTTTTGATTTTGACCTGTTGCGTCTCCGCAATTTTGATATTTTTTATTCGAATTTCTTCTATAATAGTCTCAACAACAATCTGTTACTAGACGGCACCTTCAATAATGAAAAAATTACATTTGTTCATGCTTGCAGCCGGACTGGTATTTTCCGTCGATGCGGATGTGTGATCTTGCCCCTGATTTACGGACACCTATCTAAGCGACATTGGCCAGCTCGTACTGCTCTGGGCTGAGGTAGCCCAGGGTCGAGTGCAGCCGGATCCGATTGTAGTCAACCTCAATGTAGTCAAACACATGAGCCTTGGCCTGCTCCCGTGTGGCGAGGTGTTCACCATGGATGGCCTCGACCTTCAGACTGTGGTTCCAACTCTCCATTGCTGCGTTGTCGTAGCAGTTGCCTCTGGCACTCATGCTGGCGATCAAAGCGTATTGCTCCAACAGGGCGCGGTGCTC
>WNDX01000222.1 GCA_009914615.1 Herbaspirillum frisingense | reverse complement strand
TGGCGACGAGAATACAATTCTGAGAGGCCGCATAGTTCTCTTGGATACCTGACGCCGCAACAGTTTGCAGAGACTTTTTTAACCGCAGACTCCAAGTCATTCTCGTACTAAATTGGGGAGCAGGTCACCCGCCGCATTATCGAACTACTACGCCCGCGGTTTTCAGTTCATCAAGGAGGTCGGCGACAATTTTCTGCCATTGGATCCGTTGCCGGCTGTGGCGAAGCTCGCCGCATGAATATGGCGCTTCCGTTTCGCCCGTCCATGCACTACGTTAAAAGAAAAATCCGTGCTGAACCGCCCTCGGGAAATTGAGCATTGCGCCAAGCTTGGGATAATTTTCATGACGAAGAGGATGAGGCGACATGTCGCGTTCTTATTAAAGAATAGCTGGCTGTATCTGGCCGCCTCGGGGATCGGCTCACCGAAACGGTTTAAGCCAGTCGACTTTGCGGGGCCGGGTGTCGGTTATCGTGCGCCCTGTATCGGTGGCTCGCGCAAGAAGACGTCGAGGAATTAGGCGGAGTCAAGCAGCATGTGTCGCACTACATGTGCGTCCATTAGCTCTCGGGCCGGCCGGTGTGATCTTCCATGAGCGCACGCGCGAAGAACCAAGCTGCTAAAACTAATATATGCGCCAATAAATGCGCCAATACATGCGCCAATACATGCGCGCGGAGGTGGTGTGCCTGGAAAGTTGGGCCTGTGCTGTTCCGGGCAGGCGAGCGGATAAATGCGCCCAGTCTACAGGTTGCGCCCTCTACGGTTGCCGACTATGGGTACTTCCGAAGCACCCGCTTTCGCTCGACGTTTTCTCTCGCTGCTAACGATAGAGTAGATCCGGCCTTTCTGTTCCCAAGCCTTCTAGCGAAGGGGCCGGATACTCGGCTTAACGGCGCTTAGGTGCCGTAAGCAAGGAATTGCTGATCATTTGCAATTATGGATGTGCGCTATTTGCGTCGGTCGCCTGACGTGGTGTGTCTCCGGGTACTGGCCGCCTTGTCGAAGCCAGGTCACCCCCATCAGATGGGGGAAAGGAAAGACCGGCTTTTCCGCCATTTGGTGGAGGTGGGGGGAATCGAACCCCCGTCCAACACGATGTTCGCCTTCAAGTTCGCGACGATGTCGCATACACCAATGCATCATAGGTAACCGCCCAAGCGCCGCGGTTCCATGGCGACGAAGACGCGCGCACGGTGTGGCGGCATGGCGGGCGCAGGCGGCCTTATGCATTGCCCGCGTCGTGACAGTCGGGTGCGGGGTGATAAATCATCTGCTTGTTCAAGCGATGCCCGTATCCGCGCGCAAGTGCAGCCAAGGGTTCCGCTCGCGCCTGCTCCTTTCCTTGGCCTCGGCGTTCGGCCTGCATTGGCGAACTTTGTCCGACGTGTTTCTCACTCATGTCATTACAACGGCCATCGCCGACATAAGAGAGGAGACATCTTGCTGATCAACGCACTTTCGCTATCGGGCATTCATCCCGACATGGATACGCCGCCGGTAGTGCCTGGCCGGGCGGCGCCGCACGTCACGCCGGTGTTGGCCGAGGCAGGCCAGTTCATGCGCAGCAGCGGCACGCAGGCGGCCGGGGCCGGCGCCACGCAGAGCGCGTATTTTGCTGAACTCGACGGCGTGGCATATCGCGTCAAGCTCAATCCTCCCGACCGGCTGACCAATACGTTTCACGAAGTGCTGTCGGCGCGCCTTCTCAATGACATCGGCTTGCACGTCAATCCGCCCAGCGCATGGGTGGTCGATGAAGGAGAGATCTGGGTTGCGTCCAGGGTTATCCCGAACGCGCGCGACCTCGGCCCGTATCTGCTCCATGCCGCGGGGGAACAAGCGACCAGGCCAGGAAAGCCCGGGCGTGAGGCAGGGGAGGCCTTGGCGCGTTATCGTGAACTCGATGGCTTGAAACAGTCGTTGTCCGCCAGCGATGCGATCCGCCCGCTATTGGAGAAATATCGCAAGGGTGGTTTCGATCAGCTCACTGCAAGCGAGCACGCCGCACTGCAACCGTTGCGTGACGTCGCGCGCCATATGTTGCAAGTGCAGGAGCAGATCCTGGATCTGCTGCCACAAGGCCGAGCCTTGCGCTCCAGTCTGCTGACGGCTGCGTACGCGGGAGAAGTCGTGGGGGAGTGGGATTTTCTCAATGATCTGCGCTTTAACACCATGGTGTATCAGGATGAGGCCGGCGGCATCCACGTGCAGACGGTAGATCGGGGCGTCAGCGGCCCGGTTGGATTTGGCGGCGAGTTGAAGGAGAAATGTGAAGAGCGCGCTAACCAGCCCGCCAAGATCAGCGATCCCTATGCCTCCGCCAATGCCGCTGAGTCGTTCTACCTGCCGGGCATGTTTTCGCGGAGGGACATGGATTTCAGGAAGCCATCCCCCAGCGCCGGCCTGATTGGCAGCATCCCGCGCTCGGCTTCCTCGGCCTTCATTTTCAAGGACGTCATCCGCAACGAAAGAGAGCACCTGGTGCTTCAGCCAGACACCGGGAGCAAGGCGCGTCTGGCTCCGCAAGGCATGCCCGAAGAGGCCTTGCAGGTGGCCTGGCTGCTCAAGCATCGCGCCGATCCGCAGATGGTTGCGCGCAGCATTGCCGCCGCCTGCAACGAATGCCGCCGCCATCCCGCCACCCGCGCGATGTTGCGGCCAGAGGTGATGGGCGCCGCGGATGCCCGTGCGTTGGCGGCCCTTTACAATGCGCGCATTCAGGCGATCATCGCGCGCGCGGAGGAGGGCGGCGCGTTGAATCGATGGGCCAATCGCAACCCGGCGCAGGCGCGCCGCATCTTGATGGACGGCGCATTGGGAGGCGCGGTGTGACGCGCCGGGCCTGAACTTCCCGCGTCGTAACGACGCCGCGTGGATGGCGGGCGAGGCGACCGTGCCGATGACCGCACCCCATCTGGCACGTGCGCTCAATCCAGGCGATCCGCCCATGTGGCTCTTTCTTTCATTCAAACTGCGTCACCGGTTGCGGCGACGCGAATCATATTGCCGGGCGATCGGTGGTGCCGCATGGGCGGGAGCACGGGCCAGAAGCACGGAACCAAATTTCCCCGACCCTTACCCATGAAACGTTGATATTTCCTGGAAGGCGAGGATGACTTACGTTCCCCGGTTTGCTTACAATTTATATACCGAAAGATTCAGGCAACTGACCCCCGGGAAATATGAGGAAGTGAGAGGTCATCCGGGCGCTCCGGTGAAGCAGCGCGCAGATGACGTTTCGGAGGAAGCCTTGCAGCAGACCGGGGATAACGTCCGCGAACTGGCCGGGGGCCGGGGACGCGAGGCCAGTATGCGCCAATTCATCTTGAACGGCCGCAACACCACCAAGCCGGCCGGGTTTAACGGACCTCGTGAGCCGATCGCCACCAGGGGAACGTCGCAGCCCGATACCTTGTGCTTCAGCGATTGGTTTGAGTCTTGCGTCGGACTCGCCATCGGGGGCGAGAATATCGGCAAGGATGGTCGAGCTCTGCCCGGGGCCAAAGCGCGCATCTGGCATATCAGCGGTTTCGAGACCGATGCGCAGAAGGCCCAGCTACGTGCCTATATTGAAAAGCTGCGCAGTCATGACCTGACGATCCGGGCCGGCATGTTTGGCGGCAGGGCCGGCTTCAGCGAAGACATGGTGCACGCGGTCGAGGAGTTTCTGGCGCGCGAATTCCACATCTCATTGGAATTCAATGAAACATGCGCGCAAAGGACAGGAGATGATTTCACCCCGTTCGGAATTGCCATTCAGCGCAATCACAAGCTGCAGTTCGTCGACGATCTTCGCAAGCTTGCCTATCAGGACGTCGATATCGCCTTCAGTGACTTTGGTGATGACGATGACGAGAGCGAAGAAGAATCTGATTCCGACGATGATCGTGGTTCCCTGGGATAAAACGTCCGTCGGCCAGCCGGCCGGCGAAGCTAGCCTGCTCTTGCCTTGCGAAGGCAGCGTGGTCGGCGGTCGGGAATCCGGCCTCATGTCGCGTGGAGGCCGTCGCATGCCGCTGCGCCGTCGTCTTCCGATCCATATCCTGTCGTCCTTTAGCCTTCAGGGTCCGCATGCATCCATCCGGTGCTGTCGTCAGCCGGAACCGAAGACGCCGCCAGCGTCACCTATCTGCGTCTTTTGTTGTTTGTGCAGGCTCATGATGGAAAATTTTAGTCATTGGATGGAAGCTGTCGGCGCCGTCTCCGGTCTCCTCGGCGCATGGCTGATCGCATTTAAGTGTCGTTATTCGCGTTGGGCCTTCTTTATCTATTTGTGCTCCAACTCATGCTGGCTGGCATTTGCCGTGCTGGAACATCATGTCTGGATGCAGATGCAGATGGTGGGATTCGCGGTATCCAGCATGGTCGGGATCTGGAACTACTGGATTGTTCCTCTCGGCGCTTCGCGCGCGGCCAAGCTGGAGTAGCACCGGAATTGCGCGCAGCGATGAAGAAACAAGCCCGCCTTGGCGGGCTTGTTTTTTGCCGCGTTGCCGGTAGCATCGCGCGGCGCATGACCTCAGTGTCTTCGCGCCTGGCGGTGATGTGGCAGTGATCGGGAAGGATCACCTTGCATGGTTTCCAGGGCGGGGAAGGCGCCCTGGATCCAGCTTTTGCGTCGTCAGCGAATGCCGCCGTCGTCATGTCCGGCGGTCGTGCTCGGCTGCAGCAGTTGCTGCAAGCGTTCGGCGCCGTCAGGAGAAAGGTCACCCTTTTTCATGCTATCGAGCAGGGTCTGCACTTCTTCCTTTTCTTCCGGGGATAGATTCTTGCCGATTTCGCCGTTATCCAGGCGACGTTGCAATTCCTCTCCCGCCATCATCTTTCCGCCTTGGGAGACGTGGCCTCCCGCGACATCGTTGAGGATGTCGTTGGTGGATTTGTTTTTCAGGAAGGAATCGTCAATCTGAGCTGCCGCGACGCCCGGTGGGCCGTTGGCTGCGATGAAATTAGGCATGCAAAACTCCTGGGAAAAGATGAAGGAGTCTATGGGTGTATGCGCTTGCCGGCCGGTTCCATGGACACCCGAGGACGGGGACCCCAGCACCGCACCGGACGATGAACCGGCGTAACGCCGGTGCTTCAGCTTGCTCCTTCAGGTATCCAGTTTCTTGTCCTCCCGCTTGGCCTCCGCCATCGCATCCGGCTCCAGCTCCTCCGCGGCGCGGTTGCAATAGATGAATGCGCCCCAGGCCGCCAGCAGGATGCCGGTGCCGGCAAGAAGCGCGCCCACATAGAGTGATCTTGCCCCCGTTTCACGGACACCCCTATAAGCGATTAACTATCGCAATAGGAGGTGGACGATGACCAAGAGCAAGGCAGGCAGAAAGGGGCAGGAGTTCAGCCTGGAGTTCAGGCAGCAGG
>WNDX01000221.1 GCA_009914615.1 Herbaspirillum frisingense | reverse complement strand
AGCCCGCCCCGTGCGGGCTTTTTTGTGCCTATCGCAGGCGTTAGGACAAGCATATCAAAAAATATTAGGAGAAGCTATTGACATGTTAGTTAGCCAATCCTAAGATTCGCTCATCGTCACCAACACAGGAGCGACAGATGAGCCAAACAGCCAACGCCCACAACCACCCCAACAACAACCCCCAGCCGTCTGACGCCGACCTGCAGCACCTGGCGTGGCTGGAGAGGGTTCTGGAGCCCCTGAAGCTCACCCTCCTGGACAGCTTCGCCGTCACGGCGAGCACCGTCACCAGCATCAAGACCGTTCGCACCCAGAACGAAGAGCGCAAGCAGCGCGAGCAATCCGAGCGGTGGGCCAAGGAGCGCGAAGAGCACAGCGCCCGTTACCGCGCCACCCGGGCGGCCAATCAAGCCAAGAAGGCCGCCGAACAAGCCGAAGGAGCCGCAGCATGAGCAACATCACCATCGCGGCCACGGCCGCCACCATGACCAGCCGCGAAGTTGCCGAGCTGACCGGGAAGGGGCACTTCCACGTCATGCGCGACATCCGCGCCATGCTCGGGGAGCTTTCCCTGGAGGAAGGGGGGTACATCCAGAACTGGAGACACCCCCAGAACGGCCAGAGCTACGAAGAGTTCGCCCTCCCGAAAGACCTGACCATCACCCTGGTGTCGGGCTACTCGGTCGCCATGCGCCACCGCATCGTCACCCGGTGGCAGGAACTGGAGGCCGACGCCGCCGACCCCGTGAAGACCCTCAACGACCCCTCCAAGCTGCGCCAGGTCCTGCTGGGCTACACGGAGAAGGTGCTGGCCCTGGAGCACCAGGTCGAAGAGCTTGCGCCGAAGGCGGAAGCCCTGGACAGGCTGGAGACTGGCAGCGACGGCAGCTTCTGCCTCACTGACGCCGCCAAGGCGCTTCAGGTGCCTCCCCGCAAGTTCGTGGCCCGCCTGCAGCAGATGGGGTGGATATACCGCCGCCCGATGGGCAGCGGCTGGCTGGCCTACCAGGACCGCCTGACCATGGGCGTGATGGAGCACAAGGTCACCACGGGCGACAAGTCCGACGGCACCGAATGGACCTCCACGCAGGTCCGGGTGACAGCCAAGGGCATGGCGCGCCTGGCCCTCGTCATCGCCAAAGAGCCGGTTTCAGCATGAAGCCGATTCCACACGAATTTCCGATTTTTGAAGATGCACAGCAATGTCACTTCCACACTTCAATCCGAAGAGCCGTTTTCGTCCAGCGCCAGAAGCGGGCGTCGCGGGGTTTCGTGCCACCGCAAGACCGGCAAATGGCAGGCCCGCATTCAGATCGACGGGAAAGAAAAGTCCCTTGTTGGTCTGCTCAACGACATCGAAACCGCGTCGGCATGCGCCCCTGCAAGGTCAGCGTGAAGGCCGTGCCGTGAAGAAGTTCATCGCTGACTTCATCTACTACGTGCGCCGGGGCTACGGCCTACGCCGGTCATGGAACCTCGCAAAGGTCACGCTATGAACGGCATCCCTTGCGCTGTCACCGCCGACCTCAATAAATATTTGGCCCGGCTGGACGAAGACGACCGCCGCGACGAAGCCATCGACCAGCGAACCGACGAACTGCTGGCCGGGACGGAGTACAGCCCCTTTACCCCCGCGAACCTGTCCGAAGCCCTTGGCGAACTGGACATGACCGGCATCGAAGCGCTTTGCAAGCTGCTGACCGCCGGGAACACCGCAGGCGCTGGCTTGGCGCTGAAAACCCTGATTGGCGACTACTGGGAGCGCGCAGCGCGCCGGGAAGCAGAACGCCAGATCGACAACGAAATTGCGAACGCCTGCCCGCGCTGCCGGGGCCGGGGCTGCCGCCATTGCTACGAAGACTGATTTTTCAAGGAGAAAACATGACTGACCATGACCTACCCGGCATGGTGCCGCGTCGTCGTCAAGCGCCTGCTGCCCAATGGCCTGATCGCTGAATTCGCGGCGACCGAACGCTGGAAGGAAAACTACGCGACCGCAGGCAAGGATTCCCAAGCCCCGAACGCGATGTGGAAGCGCCGCCCCTATGCCCAGCTTGCCAAATGCGCCGAAGCCCAAGCGCTGCGCAAGGCGTTCCCCGAATTCGGCGCGCAGCCGACCGCCGACGAAATGGAAGGCAAGAGCCTTGACGACGGGGCTACGGTCATCGACGGCAATACCGGCGAAATCCTGAACAAGAAGGACGCGCCGAAGGAGCTGCCCACCTATACCGAGGCGCAACTGGAAAAGAACCTGCCCGCTTGGCAGGACGCCATCAATGCCGACCGGACAACGGCGGCCAAGATCATCGCCAAGGTCACCAGCGGCTACCGCCTGACCCCGGCGCAGGCCGAGCGCATCCGCGCCCTGAAAAAGCAAGAAGTCGATTCTTTCGTCGCCGACATGGAAGCCGCTGAACAAGGACAACAGCAATGATCACCCACAACCTGCAACAAGGAACCCCCGAATGGCATGCCTTGCGCGCTGCCCATTTCACCGCCAGCGACGCCCCGGCCATGATGGGCGAATCGCCCTACAAGGGCCGGAACGAACTGCTGCGCGAAAAGGCGACCGGCCTCAGCGCCGAAGTCGATGACGCGACCCAGCGCCGCTTCGATGACGGTCATCGCTTTGAAGCGCTGGCCCGAGCGCTGGCCGAAGAAATCATCGGCGCGGAGATTTACCCGGTCGTCGGTTCCGAAGGCAAGCTGGCCGCCAGCTTCGACGGCCTGACCATGCTGGAAGACATTTGCTTCGAGCATAAGACCCTGAACGACGACATCCGGGCCTGCCAGGCCGCCGACGCGCTGCCCCTGCATTACCGCATCCAGATGGAACAGCAGTTGATGGTTTCCGGCGCGGATAAATGCCTGTTCATGGCGACCAAATGGGACGGAAACGACCAGCTTATCGGCGACCCGTTCGCCCGTTGGTACGAATCCGACCCGGCCCTGCGCCAGCGCATCGCCGACGGCTGGGCGCAGTTTGAAAAGGACTTGGAAGCCTACCGGCATGTCCAAGCCAAGCCCGAAGTCGCCGGACGCGCCCCGGATGCGCTGCCCGCCCTGCGCATCGAAGTTTCCGGCGCTGTAACCGCGTCGAACCTTGCCGAATTCAAGGCGCGCGCCATCGAAGTCTTCAACGGCATCAAGACCGACCTTGAAACCGACGAAGACTTTGCGAACGCCGACAAGACAACGAAATGGTGCAAGGAAGTCGAAGACCGGCTTGAAGCGGCCAAGCAGCACGCGCTTTCGCAGACGGCCAGCATCGACGAACTGTTCCGCACGGTCGATGCGATCAAGGAAGAAGCCAGGCAAAAGCGCCTGACCCTTGAAAAGCTGGTCAAGCAGCGCAAGGAAAGCATCCGCGTCGAGAAGGTCGAGGAAGCCCGCAAGCAGTTTTCCGCCCATGTCGCCGCGTTGCAGGCCGAGATTACCGGCGTCCATCTGGTCGTCGCCCAGCCCGACTTCGGCGGGGCCATCAAGGGGCTGAAAACGCTGGCCAGCATCCAGAACGCCCTTGATACGACGCTGGCTTGCGCGAAGATCGACGCCCACGCCTACGCCAAGGACGTGCGCGAAAAGCTGGCATGGTGCCGCGAAAACGCCGCCGGTCATGCCGCCCTGTTCCCCGATCTGCAACAGATCATCGTCAAGCCGATGGAAGACTTCGCCCTGACGATCAGCAGCCGGATCGAACAGCACAAGAAGGCCGAAGCCGACCGTCTGGAAGCCGAACGCGAACGCATCCGCCAAGAGGAAGCCGCGAAGCTGGCAGCCCAGCAGCAGGCCGCCCAGCCTGCGCCCGCCCCGGCATTGCAGCAGGTCGAAGTCGCGCAGCCGGTCAGCCCAGCCCCGGTTCAGGCCGTCGCCAGCAGCGCGCCGCGCAGCGCCCCGACCCTCAAGCTGGGCGCGATCCATGACCGCCTTGGCTTTACCGTTACCGCCGATTTCCTGCGGTCGCTGGGCTTCGCCCCGCATGCCGAAGGCGCGGCCAAGCTGTACCACGAAGAAGACTTCCCCCTGATCTGCCGCGCGATCGTGCAGCACGTCGAGGCGGTCGCCGGTCATCAATTGAAGCGCGCAGCCTGAGGGGAACGACATGACGCAGAAATTCCGATTTTCCGGCAAGGCCGAAATCCTGCATCTGAACGCCCGCAAGGAAGGCCCGGACGACGACAAGCAACTGGCCGTCGATGGCGCGACCGCGACGCTGCATAACGCGAACGGCGACCTGCTGGCGACCTTCGGGGAAGGGGCCGATCCCCTTTATGAAAACGCCAAGCAGGTCGTCGTCAGCCATCGCCGCGCGTCGATTTTGCTGGTTCAGCGGGAACTTCGCATCGGCTACAACCGGGCCGCGCGCCTGATTGAACAGATGGAAGCCGACGGCGTTGTTTCCGCGATGGACGGCAGCGGCAGCCGCGACGTTCTGGTCGCCGCAGCGGAGGCAGCGTAATGGCATCGGTCAATAAGGTCATCTTGGTCGGCAACTTGGGGGCCGACCCCGAAACCCGCTATGCCCCCAGCGGCGACGCGATTTGCAGCATCCGGCTGGCGACGACGGAAAGCTGGAAGGACAAGGCCAGCGGCGAAAAGCGCGAAGCGGCGCAATGGCATCGCGTCGTCTTCTACCGGAAGCTGGCCGAAATCGCCGACCAATACCTGCGCAAAGGGTCGTCGGTCTATATCGAAGGCCGCATCAAGACCCGGCAATGGCAGGACAAGGACGGCCAAGACCGCTACACGACGGAAATTGAAGCGACCGAAATGCAGATGCTGGGCGGTCGCGGCGATGGCAACCGTCAGGGCGGCGACGCAGGCGGTCAGCCCGATCCGGCCCCGCGCAATCGCCCCGCCAGCAAGCCCGCGCCAAGCAGCATGCAAGACGATTTTGAAGACGACATTCCATTTTAGAAACGAGGTTCAACATGGACGCACAAGCAAAAATCATCCGTCTGCCGAAGGTCAAGGAATTGGTCGGCCTCGGCAAGACCGCGATCTACGACAAGATCAAGGAAGGGGCTTTCCCGAAGCCGATCAAG
>WNDX01000220.1 GCA_009914615.1 Herbaspirillum frisingense | reverse complement strand
GCCTACTTCGACCGGCTTGGGGTACCTCGGCTCTGTTGACCTCAACGACTCGAACCGCCCGGTGCGGACCCGCACGCCGGGTGGTGTGGGAGGGGATCGGCCAGGTTCTGGCCGCCCCTATCCCGATCGCCGGAACCGGCTCAGGCGAGATGGCGCTTCAAGGCATCGACCAACGTACCGCAAGCGTCGTCGGTGCCGATCGTGATGCGCAGAAACTGGCTGATGCGCGCACTGGTGAAGTGACGCACGATGATGCCATCACCGCGCAGCGCCGCCGCCAGCTTGGCCGCGTCGTGCCGCGGATGGCGCGCGAACACGAAGTTGGCGGCCGAGGGCAGCACCTCGAAACCGAGCTGCTTCAACTGGGCGGTCAGCTTGTCGCGGCTATCGATCACCATGCCGCAGGTCTTGCGGAAATACTCTTCGTCCTCGATCGCGGCGGTGGCGCCGGCGATCGCCGGGCGATCCAGCGGGTAGGAGTTGAAGCTGTTCTTCACGCGCTCCAGGGCGTCGATCAGGTCGGCGTGACCGATGGCGAAACCGACGCGCATGCCAGCCAGCGCGCGCGACTTGGAGAAGGTCTGCACCACCAGCAGGTTGGGATAGCGCTGCACCAGCGGGATCGCGCTGACGCCACCGAAATCGATATAGGCTTCATCGACCACCACCACGCGCTCCGGATTGCCTTGCAGGATGCGTTCGATCTCCGCCAGTCCCAGCAGGCAGCCGGTGGGCGCGTTCGGATTGGGAAAGATGATGCCGCCGATGGTGTCGCCGTGGCCGAGATAGTCGTCGGCGCGGATGCTGAAATCGTCCGCCAGCGGCACCGCGCGATACTCGACCTGGTACAGGCCGGAATACGTCGGGTAGAAGCTGTAGGTGATATCCGGGAACAGAATGGGTTGGCCGTGCTGGAGCAGCGCCTGGAAGGCGTGCGCCAACACTTCATCGGAGCCATTGCCGACGAAGACTTCGCGCGCGCTGATGCCATCGGCGGCATGGCGGCGGGCGATGGCCAGCTTGAGCGGCTCGGCGTCCGGATTGGGATACAGGCGCAGGCTGTCGCTCACCTCGCGGGCGATGGCCTCGATCGCCCGCGGCGACGGACCGTAGGGATTCTCGTTGGTGTTCAGCTTGACCAGGTTGGCGATCTTGGGCTGTTCGCCGGGCGTATAGGGCGTCAGGCGGCTGACGATGGGACTCCAGAACTTGCTCATGGGGAAATCGGCCCGCGGGGCCATGCGAATTGAAGGGGAAAGCGCAGATGGTAGCAAACTTGCCGCCCGCGGGCGCCGTCGCGGTCAGAAATAGGGGCGGTAGCGCGGCCGGCGCGCGGCATCGTCCTGGCGCAGGGCGGCCGGCTGCGACGGCGCGGCGCTGAGCAGCGACAGGGCGCGCCCGGCGATCTCGGGCGGCAACCCGATGACATCCTGGCAAGCCCGCGCCATGGCCGCGGCCGAGACAAACCCGGCGCCCGCGAAGTCGGCGCCGGCATCGGCCATGCGCGCCAGGCGGGCCAGCGCCCAGGCCACGCGCTGTTCGCGCACCAGGCTGCGTAGCGACTCGCCTTCGGCGAACAGGAGTGCACGCAGCCGCGCCGGCGTCAGCGCCCACAGGCGAGCGATGCGCGCCGCGCTCCAGTCGCCGCACGGATCGTCGAAGATCGCGGCCGCCAACCTGCGCGCATGCGGCTTGCTGGCGTCGGCGGCGCGCTCCATGTCGGCTGGCGATTGTTCTTCCAGGGCCAGCGACCAGACCGCCGGACGTGTCATCCCGGGCGACAGGCGCGGATGCGCCAGGCAGGAGAAACGCACGAAGGGCGGCACCGTGAAGCTTTCGCCTTCGCGCAGCTCGACCGCCACGCCGCCGCTCTTGAGCGTGGCGCCGCCTTTCCACACCCTTACCCGCGCGGGCGCGGCGTAGCGCAGTTCGCGCAGCAGCAGGTGATGGTGGGTGACGATGGCCATGAAATCGGATGGAAGTGATCGGAAGGGATATTAAGCCAGACCCGCAAGCCAGACTGTCGCCACGGCGACCATGGCCGACGCGCCCACGCCGCTCATCATAGCGAAGCCATGCCAAAGGCGCGCAGGCCGTCGAGATCGACCACGCGGATGCTCTGGTAGGAAATCTCCACCAGCCCCGGTTCAGCCAGCCGGCGCATGGCCTGGTTCACGCGCTGGCGCGACAGGCCGGTCAGCAGACCGATCTCTTCCTGCGACAGCTCCAGCACCGGCGAGGTGCGCGGATACAGCATGGGATGGAACAGTTGCGCGATGGCCTGGGCCACGCGGGCATCGACGTCGAGCAAGCGTTCGTTCTGCACGGTGGCGATGAACTGGCCCATGCGCTCGTTGAGTTGCCGGATGACGAAGGAGTTAAACGGCAGGCTTTCGGCCATCAGGCGATGGAAAGTGTCGGCCGGCACCAGCAGGATCTGCGAAGCGCGCACGGCGATCACGTCATAGCGGCGCGCCTCGCGCTTGATCACGCTGCCCTCGCCGCACCAACCGCCCTCGGGCACGCCGGACAAGGTGCTGCTGCGGCCATCCACGTTATAGACGGCGAGCTTGATCAATCCTTCGTGCACGCCGACCCAATACTCGGAAGGCTCGCCGCGTCGCGCGATAAACGAGTCGGCGGCGAAGCGCGCGAGCTGCGTGGTGGCCGCGGCCCGCTTGCGGTGTTCTGGCGACAGGGCGGTGAACCAGTCGTGCTGCTGCAGGTGTTGCTCCATCGATGGGGCCATTGCCGGGCTGGGCGGCGTTAAGAGTGACGAGGGATGGCGGCCATTGTCGCATGTCCGCCTTGTCGTCATGATGACAAAGCGCAAGGGCACATCGGTGCTACCCTAGTCGGCAAACACGCGCGGACAAGAATAATCGACACGACCGCGCTCCCGTCACATGCAGCAAGGAGACAGACATGGCAGATTTCGACAGCGGCCTGGGCCGCAACGCCGCCAATTATGCGGCCCTCACTCCCATCGACTTCATCGCGCGCGCAGCCGAGGTATATGGCAAGCGCACCGCGATCGTACACGGCAGGCTGCGCCAGAACTGGGACCAGACCTACCGCCGCACGCGCCGCCTGGCCAGCGCATTGCAGCGCCTGGGCGTGGGCAAGAACGACACTGTATCGGCCATGCTGCCCAATACGCCGGCCATGGTGGAGGCGCACTTCGGCGTGCCGATGGCAGGCGCGGTACTGAATGCGCTCAACATCCGCCTGGATGTCGAATCGATCGCCTTCATGCTGCGCCATGGCGAGGCCAAGGTACTGCTGATCGACAGCGAATTCGCTGCGCTGGCGCGCCAGTTGCGCGCGCAGTTGCCGACGCTGGAGATCGTCGAGGTATTCGATGAACTGGGCCCGCCACCGGTAGCCGGCGAGCGTTTCGGCGAGCATGAATACGAGGCCCTGCTGGCCGACGGCGACGAGCAATTCGTCTGGCAATTGCCGGCCGACGAGTGGGATGCGATCGCCCTGAACTACACCTCCGGCACTACCGGCGATCCCAAGGGCGTGGTCTATCACCATCGCGGCGCGGCCATCAATGCGGTCTCCAACATCCTGGAATGGGACATGCCCAAGCACCCGGTCTATCTGTGGACGCTGCCCATGTTCCACTGCAACGGCTGGTGCTTCCCCTGGACCGTGGCGGCGCGCGCCGGCGTCAACGTCTGCCTGCGCAAGTTCGAACCCAAGCTGGTGTTCGACCTGATCCGCGAGCACGGCGTCACGCACTATTGCGCCGCGCCCATCGTGCATGCCGCACTGGCCAATGCGCCCGAGGGCTGGCGCGACGGCATACGGGGTCCGGTGCGCGGCATGGTGGCGGGCGCGCCGCCGCCGGCCGCGGTGCTGGCCAAGATGGAGGCGATGCAATTCGAACTGGCGCACGTCTATGGACTGACCGAAGTGTACGGCCCGGCCGCGGTGTGCGCCGAGCAGGACGACTGGGCCGGCAAGACCGTGGATGAGCGCGCCGTGCTGAAGTCGCGCCAGGGCGTGCGCTATCACCTGCAGAGCGGCGTCACCGTGCTGTCGCCGGAGACCATGGAACCGGTCAGGGCCGATGGCGAGGAGATCGGCGAGATCATGTTCCGCGGGAACATCTGCATGAAGGGCTACCTGAAGAACGACAAGGCCACGCAGGACGCCTTTGCCGGCGGCTGGTTCCACACCGGCGACCTGGGCGTGATGAACGCCGACGGCTATATCAAGATCAAGGATCGCAGCAAGGACATCATCATTTCCGGCGGCGAGAACATTTCCAGCGTGGAGGTGGAAGACGTGCTGTACCGCCATCCGGCGGTGCTGGCCGCGGCCGTGGTGGCGCAGCCGGACGAGAAGTGGGGCGAGACGCCCTGCGCCTTCGTCGAGCTGAAGGACGGCGCGCAGGTGCAGGCGCAGGAACTGATCGATTTCTGCAAGGGCCACCTGGCCGGGTTCAAGGCGCCCAAGGCGATCTATTTCGGACCGCTGCCCAAGACCTCCACGGGCAAGATCCAGAAGTTCGAACTACGCAAGCGCATGAAATCCGACAGCGCGATCGACGTCTGATCGCGGCGCCCGTTCAGCCCTTGCGCACGGCGATGTGGTACAGGCCCCAGGGGCATTGGCCGAAGCGTTCCGGCAAGGGACGCGCCGTCATCTCGGGGAAAGCGTCGGCATCGTACACCGCCCACAACGGACCCAGGCCGCCCAGCGGGATGGGCTTGCCGTCCAGATGCGTGGCGACGATGAAGCGGTATTTCCGGATGTCGTCGCGCGAGACCAGCACCGCGTAGCCGTCGATGGCGCGCAGGGCGCAGCTCTCGGGCGCCAGGTCGGCGCCGGCCGCGCGCAGCACTTCGGTCAGCAGCGGGCCGCGCAGGCTGTGGCGGCGGCCATCGTATTCCAGCGTCGGGCGGATGTCCACGGCAGGCAGGGCCGCCAGCGCCGCGAAGGCGAACACGCGAGCCTGGTCGAAGGCCAGCTTCTGCTTGTGCATCATCTGATCCAGCGCCGGATCGAGCGCGCCACGGTTGGGCGCGGTGATGTCGCCGGTGACGGTCAGCAGCACCGGACCGGATGACGGCGCGGCCTTCTTGCCTGCGGCCATGGCCGGCAAGGCGGCCGGCGCCGCCAGCATGGATGCGCCCAGGCGCAGGAAATGGCGTTTCTTCATGGTCTCGTCCCTTTTCACGATGGCTTGATGGCGCGGTGGAGCGCCGCATTCTTGATGCGCTGCGGGGATTGTAGGGCTTTCCCGGGGCCGGGTTGAAGCCCGCGCGCATAAAAAACGGAGCCGAAGCTCCGTTTTCTTTCTGGCATCCCCAGGCGACTTAGAGGCTGTTGCGAAATTATTTTAAAAGTTGTTTTAACCGGGTCCAGCAAATCAAGGCGCAAGCCAATGACAGGAAGGCTTCGTGGATATGAGCATAGCGTTCGTAACGAATCTTCAGGCGCCGAAACGAGTGCAGCC
>WNDX01000022.1 GCA_009914615.1 Herbaspirillum frisingense | reverse complement strand
GCGCCTTCTATGCGATTCTTGTTCATCGGCTCGCGATTTACGCTCCACGCTTCCTTCCCACACTCGGTCACCCTCATGCAGTTGCGCTTCACTTCATTCACTGTGACCAGCTCATGGCGGGACTTGCACCCGCAGGAGTGCGCCCATGCTGGGCGCACAAAGAAAAGCGGCCATCCCAAGGGATGGCCGCTTGCTTGCACCGTCCGGACGCCGAAGCGCCCGTACAGCCTGACTGCTTACTGCTTGGCGACCTGGCCGCTGTCGGCGCCCACCGTCTTCTTCGGCAGCTCCTTGCGCACCTTGGCGACGTCGCTGGCGCTGACCGCGCCGGCGCTGTTGCCCCAGCTGCTGCGGATGAAGGTCACGATTTCCGCGACTTCCTGATCCGACAGGCGGCTGCCGAAGGCCGGCATGGCGAACTGCGTCGGGCCCTTCTGGGTCCACGGCATTTCCGCGCCTTCCAGCACGATCTTGATCAGCGAGGCCGGGTTCTCGGCGTTCACCGTCGCGCTCTGCGCCAGGGTCGGGAAGGTTTCCGTCCAACCCTTGCCACTGCTGCGGTGGCAGGCGGCGCAGTTGTTCAGGAAGCCCATCGCGCCCGGACTCTGGTCGGAACCCTTACGCAAGGCCTGGTGGGTCTTGTCGTCATACGCCAAGGGCGCCACGCCTTCCTTCACCGGCTTCAGCGACTTCAGATACTTGGCGATGGCCGCCAGGTCGTCGTCGGTCATGTGCTGGGTGCTGTTGGCGACCACGTCCGCCATGCCGCCAAATGCCGCGGAATAGCTGTTGCGGCCGGTCTTGAGGAAGGCCACGATGTCGCCCTCGCTCCAACTGCCCAGACCGTCGCGGGCATCGCCGCGCAGGTTGTTGGCGAGGAAGCCGTCGATCACGCCGCCCGACAGGAACTGCGTGCTGTCGTCGGTCAGCGCCTTCTCCTGCATGCCCACGCCGCGCGCGGTGTGGCAGGCGCCGCAGTGGCCCAGGCCTTCGACCAGGTACTGGCCGCGGATGATCGGGCTGTTGTCGTCAGCGCCATCGACCGCGACGTTGGGTGCGAACACCTTGCGCCAGATCGACAACGGCCAGCGCATCGACAACGGCCAGACGATGTCCACGCCGCGGTTCGGGGTCGGCTCGGCCTTCACGCCGTTCATGAAGTAGGCATACAGCGCCTTGACGTCGGCCGGCTTGACCTTGGCGTAGGACGGGTACGGCATGGCCGGGTACAGCGACGCGCCATCCTTGCGGATGCCGTGACGCAGGGCCTTGTCGAAATCGTCCTCGCTGTAGTTGCCGATGCCGTTGTCCTTGTCCGGGGTGATGTTGGACGAGTACACGGTGCCGATCGGGGTGGCGATGGGCAGCCCGCCGGCGAAGTCACGGCCGCCCTTGGCCGTGTGGCAAGCCACGCAGTCGCCGGCCTTGGCCAGGTATTCGCCGCGCTTGACCAGTTGCTGGTCGACTGCCGGCGCGTTCTGAGCCGATGCCGTGGAGGTCGCGACAGCGGACAGCGACATGATTGCCGCGACAGCGGCGATGAAATGTTTCTTGATCATGGTCGTTATCCTTTTATGCCTGAACCAGCGGGCCGGGGTTTTTCAGATACTGCTCGCGGATGGCCTTGGCGGAGTGGTACGCCAGGGCCGTGACCAGACCGGTCGGGTTGTAACCCATGTTCTGCGGGAACGCCGAAGCGCCGTACACGAACACGTTGGGCACATCCCAGCTTTGCAGGTACTTGTTGACCACGCTGTCCTTGGGCGTGGTGCCCATGATCGCGCCGCCGGTCAGGTGGGTCGATTGGTACACGCGGGTATCCCACGAAGAACCGGCCTTGCGCACCGCCTTGACCACCTTCTCCGGGTTCATCGCCTGGCCGACCTTTTCCATCTGGCTGCCGACATAACTCAGCATCTTCTCTTCGTTTTCCTTCCAGTTCAGGGTCATGCGCAGCAATGGCTGGCCGTTGGCGTCCTTGTAGGTCGGGTCGAGCGACAGGTAGCAGTCGCGATAAGCCATCACGGAACCGGACATGCCGATGGTCAGGGTACGCTGGTAGGCGTCCTGCACGCTGCCTTTCCACTCCGAACCCCAGTTGGGCACCTTTTCGCCCGGCAGGGTGCCGGTTTGCTTGATGGGGCGACCGCCGTAACGCACGTGACGAACCGACGCGCCGCCGATGAAGCCCAGCGGACCGTGATCGAACTGGTCGGCGTTCAGGTCGTCCATGCCCACGCCGCCGGCGCCGGTGCCGATGAACGGGTTGAACTGGGTGCCCTTGGGCATGACCACGTTGATGCCGCCGTTGTACTGGTAGGCGAAGTTCTTGCCCACCACGCCTTCGCCGGTGACCGGGTCATACGGCTTGCCGATGCCCGACAGCAGCAGCAGGCGCACGTTGTGCGTCTGGAATGCGGTCAGCAGCACAAGGTCGGCCGGTTGCTCGACTTCGCGGCCCTGGGCATCGATGTAGGTGACGCCGGTGGCGCGCTTGCCCGATGCATCCAGGTTGACCTTGATCACCTGTGCCTTGGTGCGCACTTCGAAGTTCTTGCGCTTCAACAGCACCGGCAGGATGGTGGTCTGCGGCGAGGCCTTGGAGTACATGTAGCAGCCGTAGTTTTCGCAGAAGCCGCAGTAGTTGCAGGGGCCGATGCGTACGCCGTAAGGGTTGGTGAACGGCTCGGAGGCGTTGGCCGCGGGCGCCGGATACGGGTGGTAGCCGACGTCGCGCATGGCCTTTTCGACCAGCGAGGCGCTGTACTGATAGGTCAGCGGCTTGGTCGGGAATTCGTCGCTGCGCGCGCCTTCCAGCGGGTTGCCGCCGGGGACGATCTTGCCCTTCAGGTTACCGGCCTTGCCGGACACCGCCATCACTTTTTCGGAGAAGTCGTAGAAGGGTTCCAGTTCCTCGTAGGTGACACCGTGGTCCTGGATGGTCATGCCTTCGGGGATGAATTTCTTGCCGTACTTCTGCTCATGGTGGGTACGCATGTTCAGTTCTTCGGGCAGGTTGCGGTACATCATGCCGTTCCAGTGGAAGCCGGCGCCGCCGACGCCATCGCCCAGCAAGAAGGAGCCGTGCTGGCGGTAAGGCACCGCCGTGTCGCTCATGGTGTGACGGATGGTCACGGTTTCACGCGAGAGATCCTGGAACAGCGCGCCGCGCACCGAGTATTTCAGCTCGTCCACCGCCTTCGGATACGGCGTATCGGTGTTGGTGTCGCGCATGTCGCCGCGTTCCAGCGCCAGCACGTTCAGACCGGCTTCGGTCAGTTCCATTCCCATGATGGCGCCGGTCCAGCCCAGGCCCACCATCACCACATCCACTTTGTCTTTTTTAATCGCCATGATCAGCCCTTCTCCCTCAGAATCGACACGGGGCCGTAGGGATATTTCACGTTGTATTGGTCCACCCAGTCCAGGTAGTCGGCGCGCGCGCCCGGGAAGCCCACCATCTTCCAGCCGCCCATCTTCTGGTTGCCGCCGTACATCGGGTCGGCGAAGTAGCCTTCCTTGGTGTTGCCCAGCATGAAGTTGAAGAAGGTCTTGGCGGGCACGGTCTCGAAGTGGATCTTGCCGGCTTCCATCTGCTTGAGGACGTCGATCTGTTTTTCCTTGTCGAGCTCGGCGAACACCTTGCCCAGGTTCTTGGCGCACCAGTCGTTGCAGGCGGCGATGCCCTGGCGGTAGATGTCGCGCGGCACCAGCGAGAGCTGGTAGCCCAGTTCCGGCGGCATATCGGTGTGGAAGGGACCTTGCATGTACCACAGCTTGCCCGCGCCATAAGGGGTTTCCATCTGGCGGTCGATGAATTCGGGCACGCCGGTTTCCAGGGCTCCGGCGCCGTATTGATCGGAGGGGATGAGGTGGTCGACGGCAGCGTTGATGAACGCCCATTCGGCCGCGTTGAAGTAGGTCGGGGTATAAGCGCGCGGCTTGCCCGGCTCGGAATTGTCGGCGATAGCCGGCTGGCTGACCGCGACTGCAGTGGCGCCGCCTAGCGTACTAGCTGCTGGGACGATGGCCAGTACCTGACGCAGGAAACGCCGCCTCGGCTCTTTATCTTGTGACATGACTTTCCTTTGGACTGTGGTGATTTGAGGAGAGAACTACGGGACACTGGATCGTTGCCGGTCGCCGGGATGAGCGCATCCCGGCGGCCGTCGCGGACGGTTGCCTCTTGTCTTGCTCCCCGCTGCCCGGCTCCTGGCGCCGGACGGCGGAAAGTGCTTTATCGCTGGTAAGGGCGATTCGCAAAAAGCTGTGCACGTTGGCTTGCTGGTTTCATTGATGAAAGCAACTGGCTGGAAACACGGCCTGGCGGCGCGGACGCCGCCAGGCCATCAAGCTTTAAGCAAACAGTTCGCCGAAGAAGTTCTTCAGGGCCACCGACGCGCGCTCGGCGGTCTGGCGGTGATAGAAGAAGCCCGGATTGTTGGCAGCCGGATCGGTGAAGGAGTGCCCGGCCTGGCCGTAATTGACCAGTTGCCAGTCGATCTTGGCCGCGCTCATCTCGTCGATGAAGGCGTTGACCTGATCGCGCGGCACGGAGGGATCCTGCACGCCGTGCAGCACCAGCACCGCGCCCTTGACCTTGCTGGTCTCGGGGGCCGGGGTATCGAGCGCGCCGTGCAACGACACGGTGCCGCGCACGTCGGCGCCGTCGCGCGCCAGTTCCAGCGCCGCGGTGCCGCCGAAGCAGAAGCCGCAGGCGCCGAACTTGTCGGCGGCGATCTTGATCTTCTGCTGGCCGCGGAAAGCGTCCAGCGCGGCGCTCATGCGCTTGCGCAGTAGCGGGCGGTCTTTCTTGAGCGCCACGATGACGGCCATGGCTTCGTCCGGATTGGTCGGACGCACGGTCTTGCCATAGACGTCGGCCACGAAGATGGCGTGATCCGCGCCCACCGTGGCGGCCGCGATTTCCAGCGCCTGCTGGCGCACGCCGAAATAGTTGGGCACGGCCAGCACGCCGGAGACCGGCGGCTTGGCCTTGTTGAACAACAGGACGTTTTCGTATTCGATGCCGTCGAGCGTGTGGACGATGCTCTCGATGGCGAGGTCGGCGGCTGCAATGCCGAGCTTGTCGGCGATCGCGGCTGCATTCCAGGGGTGAGACATGGTGGCTCCTTTGGTTGAAGAGCGCCGGAGTGGAGGGCCGGCGCCGAGGAAACTCTTTTAGAACTCATTTCATCCATAGACGTGAGTGCGCGCGAGTCCCGTTTGGGATGAAGTGCAAGGTGCGAATGTGGGTCAAGACTGGACATCTTGACCCACATTCGTAACGCTGCAATTCGCCCAAACGGGCCGCTCCCTACGGCTTCTGCCCACTAAGGGCGCTGGCCGAGTTGCACTCCTTGCCAGCGCCCTAGTGGACAGAGCGCATCTCACGGCTATGGATGAAATGAGTTCTATTGGCGCGGTGCTGCGCGGACGATGCAAACTTGTCCGCACATAACCCGCTATGTTCGCACAAACAGTGCAATTCTGCTGGAGGTCATACCAGTTGACGCACGGGAAATGCGATATCTATCCATACAATCCCCCTACAAGCCGCGTGGACATGGGGCAGGCTTGACTTTTTACTGCGAGCAATAGATTCTTGCGGCACCCCCACGGCAGCCTTACTCCACAACAACGTAAAACGAAAAGAGTTTCCATGAGCGACAACTTCGATCTCCACGGACAGCCCGACACCACGCCCTCCCCGTCCTCCACGCCTTCCGGCTTCGGCAACGACGCATTCCCGGCTACACCGGCCACGGCTGTTGCGCCGCCCAACCCCGAGCGTTTCGTCTTCACGGGCCGCGGCTCCGAATACTTCCGCATCTGGATCGTCAACCTGCTGCTGTCGATCATCACTGTAGGCATTTATTCGGCCTGGGCCAAGGTACGTCGCCTGCGATATTTCTATGACAACACCAAGGTCGCCGACACCAGCTTCGACTATCACGGCAACCCCATCGCCATCCTGAAGGGGCGCGTCGTGGCCGTGGTGCTGCTGGTGGCCTATAACGCGGCGATCGCCATCAGCCCCATCCTGGGCCTGATCGCCGTGATCGCCATCGCCCTCGCGGCGCCCTGGCTGATCTGGCGCAGCCTGCAGTTCAAGCTCTACAACACCAGCTATCGCGGCATCCGCTTCGGCTTTCGCGGCAATGCCGGCGGCGCCTACAAGAACTTCCTGCTGTGGCCGGTGCTGGGAATGCTGTCGGTCTACCTGCTGGCGCCGATGGCGCACCAGCGCTTCAAGCGCTTCCAGCACAACGAATCGCGCTTCGGCACCACGTACTTCTCCTTCCACGGTTCGGTCGGCGCGTTCTACAAGACCTATCTGATCGGACTGGGCTTCTGGCTGGCCGGTTTCGTCGCCATCCTGGCGGCCTTCGCCGGCACCGGGGCGGCATTGGCCACCGGCGGCCTGCACACGGCGGCATGTATTTCTCCATCTTCCTGATGGTGCTCTCGCTGTACGCCTGGACCTTCTTCGCCGTGCCGCTGTTCCTGACGCTGATCCAGAACCTGATCTGGAACAACACCCGCCTGGGCGACCACCGGTTCAGCAGCGACATGCGCTGGGGCCGCACCACCTTCATCGTCTTCACCAACCTGCTCGGCATCGCCGCCACCCTCGGCCTGTACACGCCGTTTGCCCAGATCCGCATGATCCGTTACCGCATCGAATCGATGACCTTGTATCCCGCCAGTCAGCTCGACGAGTTCATCGCCTCTACCGAACCGGCCGGCTCGGCCGCGGGCGAAGGCATGACCGACCTGCTCGACTTCGATCTGTCGCTGTAAGCCGATGCAGGTCACGGCGTTCTATTTCGATGGCAAGACTTCCCGGCGTCACAGCGTGACGCTGGAAGTCGATGACGGCATCGCCCATGTGCGCGGCGAGGTGGAGCGCAGCGCGCCGATCGCGCAATTGCGCGTGTCGGAGCGCTTCGACCTCGCCGCGCGCAAGGTCACCTTCCCCGACGGCGCCTTTCTGGAAATCATCGACGGCGATCGTTTTGCGGAACTGCTGCAAGCGACGCGCCACCAGGATTCGCTGGTGGTGCGCATCCAGCAGAACTGGCGCTCCACGCTGGCGGCGACCGCCGCCTTGATCGTGGTGGTGGTGCTGAGCTATCTGTACGTGCTGCCGGCGGCGGCGGGCCTGATCGCCAGCGCGCTGCCGATGGAGGTGGATCGCAAGGTCGGCATGGGCACCATGGAATTTCTCGACCAGCGGGTGATGGCTCCCACCCGCCTGCCGGCCGAGCGCCGCACCGGCATCGTCGAGCGCTTCCGGGCGCTGACCGCGCCGATGGAAGATGTGCCGTCGTATGAAATCCTCTTCCGCAAGAGCAAGATCGGCCCCAATGCTTTCGCCCTGCCCTCGGGCCAGATCGTGGTGACCGATGAAATCGTCGAGCTGCTCAATGACGACGATGCGCTCATGGGCGTGCTGGCGCATGAGCTGGGCCACGTACACCGGCGCCACCTGATGCGCCGGCTGCTCCAGAGCTCGGCCGTGGGTGCGGCCGCCACGGTGCTGTTCGGCGATGTGTCGGCGGTGCTGGTCAACATCCCGACGCTGCTGCTGGACATGAAGTATTCGCGCGACATCGAACGCGAAGCCGACGACTATGCCATCGCCATGTTCAAGGCGAATGGCCTGCCGCGCCAGAAGCTGGCACTGGTGTTCGAGAAGCTGGACCAGAAAGGCCACGACAGCGACGGCGCCATTGCACCCTATCTCTCCAGCCATCCGGCCAATGCGGAACGCATCCAGCACATCCTGAACGCGCGCTGAGTCCGGCCGCAGGTTCATCCGCGGCACGGATGAACCTGCGGCGCCTTGCCTCGGTTCGCGTTCAGAATTTCCCCGATTACTTTTGCGGTCGCGCGCGGATACAGTGATGCCAATCACGGAGCCCGCGCGCACATGAAAAAGACGATCAACCTCGCCGTCGCCGCGGCGCTGCTGCTGAGCCAATCGGCTTGGGTGCCGCAAGTGCTGGCGGCCAAATCCAGCCTCAGCATCTCCGCCGTGGTCACCGGCCAATGCCGCATCCGCGTCGCCGAAAATGATCTGGGCTACCGCATCGAATGCAGCGGCGGCGCGCCGCATCCACAGATACAAACCTCTTCCGGCATGGACAGCCCCCCGCATCCGACAACAGCCCCACGCGCATGCGTGAGCCAAGAGAATTAAGAGAATGGCACGATGGCGGCGCCATGAAGCCGGGGCCGATCACCACGCTGGTGTACTGACACCCGCGACGTCAGAACGGAAACAGGCTGCGCACCTCACTCTGCGATTCCAGCGCACGCAATTGCGTCAGGCGCTTGCCGCCCCGCCCTTGCGCGCTTTCCAGACCGGCATGCAACAGGCAACCGAGGAATTTGGCATCCAGCTCCGCCGCCGACAAGGGATAACGCGCCGCGCCGCGCGCGAAATCGCGGAATCCCTGCAGCACCCGGCCATCGCGCAGGGCGATGCTGATCTCGGCGCCTTCCGGCGCCGTCGCACGGTAAGCCGGGTCTTCCCACACCGCACCGCTGACCATGCTCACCTTCGCCATCAAGCCGCGCAAGCGCCCATCGGCAAGCGTAGCGTCCGACAGGTGCGCCAATGTCAGCGTGCCATACAGGAGCGAGGCCGCGATCGCGAACGGCATGCTGAACTGCGCCTGCTGCGGCGTGCGCGGATCGTCATGGATGAGATTGGCGATCACGATGGGCGGTACGTTGCAGGAGATCGCGTCGATCGCGTCCACCTCAATGCCATGTTCCCGCGCCAGCGCCATCACCGCATCGACCGCTGCATGCGCAGACAGGCAGACCGGGATGCGCTTGACGTCCACGCCCGGATCTTCCAGCGTCCAGCGCCGACCCAAGGCATCGAAGGCCTGCGCATCGAAGCGGCCGCCGTTGAACAGCCGCGCGAAACCGTAGCGATGTTCGAAGGCATCCGGCGGGCCGCTGGCGCCGGCCTGGGCCATCAGCGCCGCGGTGACGCCGGCTTCGGCCGCGCGCCCCGCCAGGAAAGCCTTGCCGTCGGTACCGAAGCAAGCCTTGATGCCGGCCGCGCCGGCGGCGGCCAAGCCCAGCGCCGCGGCGGTTTGCCGCTGATCCAGGCCCAATAGTTTCGCCGTCGCCGCGCAAGCGCCGATCGGCCCCAGCACGCCGCTGGTCCACCAGCCCTGGCCGTAAAGCACGTTGGCGGTGGCGATACCGAGCGCGTATTCGCACTCGGCGCCGGCGACGAAGGCGGTGATCAGTTGCGCGCCGTCGGCATAGACGTGCTGCGCCGCCGCCAGCGCGGCGGGCGCGATCACAGCCGAACCGTGCACGAAGCCGGCATAACAGTTGTCGTCGAAATCCAGCGCGTGCGCCGCCACACCATTGGCGAACGCGGCATGGCGCAGGTCGCAGCGTTGCACCGTGCCGGCCACGCCGCAGGCGCCCGCGGCGCCGGATATCGCGGCCAGCCTGCGCGCATGGGAAGCCACCGGCGTGGCCGAACCGGCGGTGATCACGCCCAGCGTGTCGATCAGGCAATCGCGCGCGATGGCGCGGATGCGTTCGGGAATGTCGCCGCCGCCGAGCTCGACGATCCAGCGCGCCATCGTGGCGATCGCGCTGCGTTCTTCATGAAGTGCTGGTGTCACGGATGCTCCTGTCCTTGCTTTATCCGATAGCGGTAAGACCGCAATGACAAACGGCCGGTCCCGTCGGGAACCGGCCGTCGCGTTCCGCCTTGCCGCCGGGATCAGTCCGGCAACTGACCGGCGGGGGCGCCCAGCCAGGTCTGCGAGAACTTGTCGATGGTGCCGTCGGTGCGCGCTTCGCGGATGATCATGTTGATCTTGGCCAGCAGCGTCGATTTGCCCTTGGGCATGGCGACGTAGCACGGCGCGTTGGCCAGGATCACTTTCAGTTCCATGTCCAGCGAAGGATTCATCTTCTGCAGCGCCGCCGCCACCGTGGTGCCGGTGGCGAACATCTGCACCTGGCCGGCCAGGAAGGCCGACAGGGTCGAGTTATTGTCTTCGAAACGCTTGACCTGCGCGCCCGGCGCCATCTTTTCCAGCTCCTGGTCCTGCATCGAACCGCGCGTCACCGAAATCACCTTGCCGTTGAGTTCTTCAAAGCTGGTGGCCTTGACCTTCTTGGTGCCGAACACGGCATCGAAGAACGGCGCATAGGCGATGCTGAAATCGACCACCTTGGCGCGCTCGGCGGTCTTGCCCAGCGAGGAGATGGTGATGTCGGCCTTGTTGGTCTGCAGATAGGCGATGCGGTTGGGCGCGGTCACCGGGATCAGCTCGACCTTCACGCCCAGCTTCTTGCCGATCAGGTTGGCCATATCGATGTCGTAGCCGCGCGGCGTCATGTCGGTGCCGACCGAACCATACGGCGGATAGTCGGTAGGCACGGCCACGCGGATGGACTTGCGCGCCATGATGGTGTTGTACAGATCATCGGCGTAGGCGCTGGCCGAGGAGAAACAGGCGACAGCCGCGGTGAGGCTGATCAGTCCGAGTAGCGAGCGGCGTTTCATGGAATATCCTTTCTGGAGATGAAGCCAAGTTGAATCACGATAAGAAGGTTCATTCGAGAATGCCGGGGGACAGAACGCGTTCTTGCACCCCCGCTGCCTGTTGCGGCTTGGTTGTTGTCAGTCGCATGTCTCGGGCATGCGCCGCTCCGGTAAATCTGAAATCTGAAATCGGCGATCCGCCATCTCGCGGCGCGCCCTCACGCGCCGCGCTTGCCCCGGCCCGGCCTGGTTCGCGCCGTCGCGCGCGGTTCCAGTGCCGGCGTGTCGTCGGCCTGCATGCCCCACCATTCGCCGGCGCCCCACAGCTTTTTCTCGGTGTCGGCGATCTGCGATTTGATGTTGATCTTGGCCGTGGCCGCCATCAGCGCCACCAGGATTTCCGCCACCAGGAAAGCCGGCAGCAACGTGTCGAAAAACGACGGCCCCTTGTTGGGCACCACGATGCTTTCGGTGGCGATGCGCGCCATCGGCGAGCTGGCGCTATCGGTGATCACCACCAGCTTGACGCCGGCTTTTTCCAGGTGCGTGGCGATCGACATGGCGCGGCGCGAATGCGGCGTCATGCTGCAGATCAGCGCGGCGTCGCGCGACGAAGGCTGATGCATGATCTTCATGATCCCGCTCTCGCCGGCGCCATCGACCAGCGTCACGTTGCGCGCGAAGTATTCCGACACATGGGAAAACTGGAAGGCCACCGGGAAGGAACCGCGCAGGCCGAGACAAAAGATCTCGCGCGCCGATGACAGGAGCTTGGCCGCGCGCACGATGGCGGCCATGGTGTCGCCGGTGCACAGCGACTGGATCTGCGCCGTCGCGTTGTGCGCCAGGTCCATCGCCAGCGCGGCTTCGCCGATGCGCTGGTTCAGTTCGACCAGACCCTGGGCGCGCGAACCGAATTCATTGGCGCGCGAACGCAGGCTGGCCTTGAAGACGTCGCGGATGGCGTCATAGCCGTCGAAGCCCAGCGCCTTGGCGAAGCGCGTCATGGTCGAGGCCGGCACCTCGGCCAGCCGCGCCTGTTCGCGCATGGACAGCACCGCCACCTCGTGCGGATTGTCCAGCACGAAGGCGGCCACCTGGCGCGCCTGGCGGGGCAGGCTGTCGAAGCGGTCCTTGATCAGGGCGGTCAGCGTTGGCTGGTTCACGGCAAGTGCTCACTGGCGGGTTGACCTCCCTGGTTGAGCAACATATGTGCCAATCCGATGCGAAAACGGTTCAAACGGATCATTTGCCGTGCCGTTCCGCCCACCCCGCCAACCGGGCTGCACGGCGCTAGACGCGGCATCGGGCACCGATGGCGCCGGTGCAAACGATACAAAAATAGCGATCCGCGTGTTTCGTCGGCGGCGACGCGACCGCAATACGCCGCAACAGGCCGCGGCCCGGCGCACCGCGCGACGCCCCAGCATGGTTAGCCGGGAGCGATGACGCGCCCCATTTTGGCGTGCGCAAGCCGAGGTGAATTACGCGGCGGAAAGCATCCCGGACGAGCGCGCGTGGAATTCCCGGAGGATGGAAAGGAAGAGATCGGCGCGATGCGTGGAGGGCCGGTTCGGATCGGTCACCGCGCAGATGGTGTGCTGGAAGGTGGGACTGCCGCGTCGCGCGCGCAACGCGTAACGCTTGCCGATCAGTTGCGCATAGTGCGTGGGCAGCAGACCGACGTAATCGCCGGTGGCCACCAGCAAGGCGATCGCTTCCAGGCCGCCGGCGTCCGGGCCGCGCGTATAGCCGCCCTGCGCCAGCACCGCGTCCACATAGGGGTGAGGCCGATGCACCAGCGGCAAGTCGCGCGTCGCGCGGCCTTCCTTGCCTTCCTTGCGGATGGCGCCATAGATGCGGTGACTCTCGGAAAACAGCGGCAGGTAATCGAATTCATCGTCGCCCGGATAGCGACCGCGGATGGCCATGTCCACCCGATGCTCGCGCAGCGCCTGGTTGAGTTCGGGAAAGGTCATCACCTCGATGCGCGGCTGCACGTTGGGCGCGCGCCGCTTGAGCATGGCGATGGCTTGCGGCAACTGGCAATCGGGATGGCCCAGCGCATGCTCGACCACACCCAGCGCCAGCGGGCCGGAGAGCACACCGTGCACGGCGTCGATCTCGGGCCGGATGCGCTCCAGCGAGCGCAGCGCGCCGGTGGCCAGCTTGACCGCCACCTCGCCCTCGGGCGTGAGGCTGAAGCCGGCCGGGCCGCGCTCGCACAGGCGCACGCCCAGGCGCTCCTCGACATCGCGCACATGGCGGCTGATCGAGGCCTTGGACATGTGCAACAGTTTCTCCGCCGCAGCAAACCCGCCCGCCTCGGCGACGTTGCAGAACACCCGCAGCGAGCGCAGATCGCGTTCATCGAAGTCCAGCCTGATCATGTCCGGGTTTCCTTTGCAAACCGTAAAGTCTTGGAAAATGAAACTATACCCCCAAAAGAATCATTTTTTATTCCCTGGTCCGCTGGCTACAGTGCATCCAACACGGCGCATTTCCCACCCGCCGCCGCCCGGATTTCTCACCAAGGATACCCAGCCATGGAACAACTGACCGTCCCGCCCCGTACCGGCCACAAGACCCTGCTCTATTCGGAACTGGTCACCGACTTCACCGACGCCACCGACCTCAAGGCCGACATCGCCGTGCTCGGCATGCCCTTCGGCGCCGCCTACGGCCCGCGCCAGTACAGCAACGACCAGATCAACGCGCCGCAGGCGCTGCGCGACCTGAGCGACCGCATGGTGCGCCATCCGACCCACTACGACTTCGACATCGACGGCCCGCTGCTGCAGGAACGCGACGATATCCGCTTCGTCGATTGCGGCGACGTCATGCCCGACCTGGCCAAGCCCGACGACCACAAGCGCCGCGCCGAAATCGCCATCCGCCAGATCCTGCGCGGCGGCGGCATGCCCATCGTGCTGGGCGGCGACCACGGTATCACCAATCCGATCCTGCGCGGCTTCGACGAAGTCGGTCCGGTGACGCTGGTGCACATCGATGCCCACCTCGACTGGCGTGATGAAGTCAATGGCGTACGCGACGGCTTGTCCAGCGTGATCCGCCGCGCTTCCGAACTGCCGTTCATCAAGCACATCGTGCAGATCGGCCTGCGCGCCCAGGGCAGCGGCCGTCCCGCCGATTACCGCGCGGCCAAGGAATGGGGCGCCGACCTGATCAGCGCCTATGAATTGCACGACATCGGCATGGACGCCGTGCTGGCGCGCATCCCCGATGGCGGCAACTACTACCTGACCATCGATGCCGACGGCCTGGACTGCGCCATCATGCCGGCCGTGGACGGCCCGGCGCCGGGCGGCGTGAGCTTCCTGCAGGCGCGCAAGCTGATCCACGGCCTGGTGAAAAAGGGGCGCGTGGTGGGCATGGACATCGTCGAGATCCAGCCGGCCAAGGATAACGCCAGCAAGATCAGTTGCGTGACCGCCGGCCGCCTGATCGTGAACCTGATCGGCGCCACCATCCGCGCCGGTTACTTCGACAAGAAATAAGCAGCACCGCAAGCCCTCCATCCACTCACCCATCGGGACAAGACAATGGCGCACACACGCATCCGCAAGTTCAACACCAAGGAAACCTATCCGGAACAGAAGATCGACAACGATCTGTGCCAGGCCGTCGTGGCGCGCGGCACCATGGTGTTCCTGCGCGGCCAGATCGGCCAGAACCTGGACACCTCCGAGAGCGTCTGCATCGGCGACGTCAAGGGCCAGGCCGAACAGGCGATGAAGAACATCGACATGCTGCTCAAGGAAGCCGGCAGCAAGCTGGAGCACATCTGCAAGGTCACCGTCTATATCTCGGATCCGCGTTTCCGCGAAGACGTGTACCTGGTGATGGGCAAGTGGCTCAAGGGCGTGTTCCCGGTCTCGACCGGCATCGTGGTGACCGCCTTCGCCCGCCCGGAATACCTGGTCGAGATCGATGCCACCGCGGTCATCCCCGACTGAAGCCGGACCAGCCGCCATGCCCGCCCCGCTGCTGCGCCTGCTGCCGGCCGACGCCGCCCACGACGTGAACAGGCGTTCATCCGGCGGATTCGGGCTACCACGTTCGTTCATCGCACGTGCCTTGCTGCGCGCGATGGCGGCGGGGCAGGTGGCGGGCTCGGCCTGGTTTTGCAATGCGCAAGGCCACTGGATTGCGCTGGAGGACGACGGCGCCGGCGCCGATGCGGCATCCTCCTTTGCGCTGCGCCTCACGCCCATGGTCGGCATGGCGCGGCGCACGATCGTCTTCGATGTCGCGATCCTGTTGCAGCACTACGTCGTGACGCTGCCCTCGGGCAGCTTCCGTATCGCTTTTCTACCCGCGCTGGATCAGGCCGCCCTGGCGGCCGCCGCGCGGACCATCATGCAGGAGGCCGTACGTGCCGCACAGCCGGCCCGTTCATAGCGCCTCCGTCACGTCTCTGGTAAGTAGCAGTGCTTTGGCCGCATCCTGGATGCGGCCTTTTTTTATCCGTGCAAAGCGAGCGCGCATGACCTGCCTCCGGCGCATGCCGGATCCTGGGATCTTGCAGGATGTGAGAGGAATGGATGGGCGAAGCGCAGGCTTCGCATCAAGAGAGGTGGAACAGAACGAAGGCGGCGCCGGCGTGCGAGCCGGCCACCGCCGGTGCAGCGATCACTGTCGGCGACCGTCGATATCCATCGGCGCCAGGCCGGAATACAGGCTGCAGCACTGCGGCTCGCCGCGATGCGAACCCGTGGTGAGATCACCCGAATCGTTCAGGTAATCGATCAGTTTGCGATAGAGCTTGGTGAAGTATTTCATGACACACCCCCATTTCTCGACATTTGGGTTGGTACAGGTACCGCCGGACTTTCGCGGAGGGAACCGCAAGATCCCCCGTTGAAATTGTTTATAACATTTATTCTATGTCCGACCGGCGTTGCCGTCTATCAGGAAAATTCTTACAGGATGAGTGCTGTTGCCTTTCATCCTCATCCGCGGCGTCGCCCTGGGACGCAAGCTGGGCGCGGCTATCAGTCTATCCGAGGGCAATATTCGCCAGCAGCCATTCGCGAAAAGCCAACATGGCCGCCGTCTCCTGTTTCGATTTCAGCCGCGTGAGCCAATAGGCGCCAACGGCTATTTCTGTCGCGAAAGGACAGACCAGCCGCCCCTAGCGCAGTTCCCGCTCGAACATCAGGATGGGCAGCAGCGCCACGCCAGCCTGTTGCGCTGCCGCCTCGGCCATGGCCAGCGAGGAGTCGAACACGAAACCCCGGATCGGCGGGCAAGCCGCGCCGGCAGCGGCGAACCAGGCGATCCACTCATCGCTTCGGTAAGACCGCAACAGGGTTTCCGCGGCCAGGTCGGCGGGGGTGCGCAGGCGCGCGGCGATGTCCGGCGCGCACATCGGCGCCAGCGGCGCCGCGAACAAACGTTCAGCCTCGGTGCCGTGCCATGCACCATCGCCAAAGCGAATCGCATAATCCAGCCCTTCGCCGGCCAGATCGACGCGGTTATTGTTGGTCAGCAGACGCAGATCGACAAAGGGATAGGTCTGCTGGAATTCACGCAGCCGCGGCATTAGCCAGCCCACGGCGAAGGTGCCGACCACGCCCAGCGTCAGCACCTCGCGCTTGCGGCCGTTTTCGAACTGCGCCAGCACCGTGCCGATGCGGCCGAAGGATTCCGCCACCACCGGCAGCAGCGCCAGTCCTTCATCGGTGAGCGCCAGGCCGCGTGGCAGACGTCGGAACAGCGCCACGCCCAGCCGTTCTTCCAGATTCTTGACCTGCATGCTGACCGCGGTCTGGGTGACGTTGAGTTCATCGGCGGCGCGCGTGAAAGAGAGGTGGCGGGCCGACACTTCGAAGGCGCGCAAGGCATTCAGCGGCAAATACATGGCAGGCTCCAGGCATCAGATTTTCTTGGGTCTTGCGCCAATTATCGTGAATTGTGGCGAGCAATACCACTGCCTATCATCTGGGCTCTCACATGACACCACAGAGGAGAATACATGCTTGACAGAAGGAATTTCCTTGCCATTGCGGGCCTGGCGGCCGGTGGGGCGATGACCGGGGCGTGGGCCGCCGATGGCAAAAACACAAGTAAATCTAAGGTATCCGGTTCGTTCGTCGAAAAGATGGCCAAGCTGGAAGCCGAGGCCGGCGCACGCCTGGGCGTGTCCGTGGTCGATACCGCCAAGGGCGCCCAATGGGGCTATCGCGCCGACGAGCGCTTCCCGATGTGCAGCACCTTCAAGTTCCTGGCTGCCGCCGCCGTCCTCAAGCGCGTGGATCAGGGCGAAGAGCGACTGGAACGCCGCATCGTCTATGGCCAGGACGCCGTGCTGGCCTACTCCCCCACCACCGGCAAGCACGTCGGCGGCAACGGCCTGTCGATCTCGCAACTGTGCGAAGCGGCCATGACCTTGTCCGACAACACCGCCGCCAACCTGCTGCTGGACAGCATGGGCGGCCCGGCCGCGCTGACCGCCTTCATCCGCACGCTGGGCGACGGCGAGACCCGACTCGATCGCAACGAACCTTCGCTCAACGAAGCCACGCCCGGCGATCCGCGCGACACCACGACGCCGGCCTCGATGACCGCCGACCTGCGCAAGATCGTGCTGGGCAATGCGCTCAACCCGGCCTCGCGCACGCTGATCACGCAATGGCTGGTGGACAACCAGACCGGCGGCAAGCGCGTGCGCGCAGGCCTGCCCGCCGGCTGGAAAGTGGGCGACAAGACCGGCACCGGCAACCTGGGCACGGCCAACGACGTCGGCGTGATCTGGACGCCGCAGGGCGTGCCGCTGCTGTTCGCGGTCTATCTCACCGAAAGCAAGGCCGACGAAGCCAGGCGCAACGGCGTGCATGCCGCCGTGGGCAAGCTGATCGCGCACGGGCTGGCCTGATGGCGCCCCATGCCGCGCGGCATGACATAATGCGGCATCCGGATGAAGGCTCTTGCGGGCCTTCACCATTTCAGCGGCGCATCCTGCCGCTGACCGATCGCCGACATTCCAATACACCGCCCCACCAGCCGCCAGGGAGACCCGATGACCGCCTTCAGCCTCAACCTCACCACCCTGGCCTTGTTCTCGCTGGTGGCGCTGGCCACCATCGCCACGCCTGGGCCGACCGTGCTGCTGGCCTTGTCCAACGGTGCACGCTTCGGCGTGCGACGCGCCATTCCCGGCATGCTGGGGGCGCTGGCTTCGGATTTCGTGCTGGTGGCTTCGGTCGCGGTGGGCCTGGGCGCGCTGCTGGCGGCCTCGGAATTCTGGTTCGCGGTGGTGAAATGGGTGGGGGCGGCTTACCTGGCCTGGATCGGCTTGCGCATGCTGCGCTCGCAAGGCGGCCTGAACCTGGCACTGCCGGCCGATGATGCCGGAACCGGCGCCGGCAAGGTCTTCATGAAGTCTTTCCTGGTGGCGGTCACCAATCCCAAGGGCTACCTGTTCTGCTCGGCGCTGCTGCCGCAGTTCATCGACAGCGCAGCACCGCAGGCGGCGCAATACGTGGCCATCGGCCTGCTGTTCGGCGCCATCGATTTCCTGATCATGTTCGCCTACGCCGCTATCGGCGCACGCGCAGTGAGCCTGCTGCGCCGCCGCGCCATCCTGTGGATGGATCGCACCTGCGGCGCCATCCTGCTGGCGCTGGCCGGTTCGCTGGCCTTCTATCGCCGCGGCAACTGACCCGCCCGATCAGCCGGGAAAGCGCAGCGACACCGCGCCCACGCCTTCCAGCGTTGCCTGCACCAATGTGCCGGTGCGGGCTTGATGCACGCCGGTACAGGAGCCGGTGGTGACGATCTGCCCTTTCTTCAGCGGCATCCCGCGCCGCGCGCAATGCTGCGCCAGCCAGCCCAGCATGGGCCACAGGTCGGCCGGGTTGCCGCCGGTGGTGCGCGCCGTTTCCTTGCCGTCGATCGCCAGCGTGGCGATCACCTTGCGCAGATCAGGCGCCGCGGCCGGCATCGGCAGCGCCGCGCCGATGACCAGCGCGCCATGGCTTTGCAGGTCGGCCATCGCGGCCCAGGGATTGTCGCAGGGCAGCTTGCCCAGCCGGGTTTCCACCACTTCGATGGCCGGCATCACGGCATCGAAGACGTCCAGCAATTCTTCCTTGCCCGGCATGGCATTGCCTGGATCGTAGTCGCGCCCCACGCGCAAGGCCAGTTCGACTTCCAGGCCGCGCAGCCGCCATTGCGGACCGGCCAGCAGCGTCTCCGAGGGCAGCACACAGGAGGCCGGCAGCGGCGAGCAGCTTGGCTCCGAACCGTCGCCCTTGCTGCCCACCTTCCAGCCGCCCACCGGGCCCAGCCGCAGGATCTGCGCGTCTTGCACCGCGTAGGCAGTGGCGGCGTCGCCCACCGCCAGGCGGCGCCAGTCGAGGACCACGCCGCTGTTGCGGGCGTCCAGCAGGAGTTGGGTGGCGGCGTGGATATTCATTCGGTTCTTCTCCGGCGCGATGCTGATGATAAGAGGCAGCGCGCATTGTACTTGGTGGCAGCGTGCGAGGCAGCATGTCAAAGCGGCAACAATGCGCCGTCGCCAGCAAGCCCGTCCCAAGTTGCCGATAATGGCGACAAGGCGCTTGACTTAGAGCGCTCTCTAACTTCTAGACTGCTTGCCATGACGACCTCCATGACCATTGCCCAGGTGGCCGCCGCCACCGGCCTGTCGGTGCATACCCTGCGCTACTACGAGCGCATCGGCCTGCTCGATCCGGTCGAACGGCGCGACAACAGCCACCGGCGCTATACGCAGGAAGACCTGAACTGGATAGGCTTCCTGCTCAAGCTCAAGTCCACCGGCCTGCCGGTGCGCGGGATGCTGCGCTACGCCGAGCTGCGCCGCCTGGGCAATACGCTGGAGAGCGTCAGGGAACGGAAGGCGATCTTGCTGTCTCACACGCTTTCCGTACAACAAACGCTGGCCGAACTGCAAAGCAACCTGGCCGCGCTGCATCTGAAGATCGCGCTCTACGGCGATATGGAAAAGGACGCCCTGGCGCAATCCGCGCCCGCGCCGCGCAAGAGCGCGCGCAAACCGGCCCGTTCCGATTCCGCCGATGCAACGGCCGCGCACGCCGCCGGCGCCAACTGACAAAGGACGCCAAATGACTGAAAAGATCTCCGCCCACCTGCAACCCGACTCGCACGTCGGCACCCGCCGCCTGGGCGCCAACGGCCCGCTGGTCTCCGCCATCGGCCTGGGCTGCATGGGCATGAGCGATTTCTACGCCAACCGCGACGACCAGGAATCGCTGGCCACCATCGACCGCTCGCTGGAGCTGGGCATCAACCTGCTCGACACGGCCGACATGTATGGTCCGTTCATCAATGAAGAATTGGTGGGCAAGGCCATCAAGGGCCGCCGCGACAAGTTCTTCATCGCCACCAAGTTCGGCTTCAGGCGCGATCCCAACAATCCGGCCGCGCGCGGCGTGGACGGCAGCCCGGCCTATATCCGCCAGGCCATCGAAGGCAGCCTGAAGCGCCTGGGCGTGGAGACCATCGATCTCTACTACCAGCACCGCATCGATCCCAACACGCCCATCGAGGCCAGCATGGGCGTGCTGTCCGATCTGGTGAAGGCCGGCAAGATCCGCTACATCGGCCTGTCCGAGGCATCGGCGGCGACCATCGAGCGCGCGCACCGCGTGCACCCGGTCACCGCGCTGCAAAGCGAATACTCGCTGTGGACGCGCGATCCCGAGCAGGACGCGCTGGCGGTATGCCGCAAGCTGGGCATCGGCTTCGTCGCCTACAGCCCGCTGGGCCGCGGTTTCCTGACCGGCGCCATCACCCGGTACGAAGACCTGGCCGAAGACGATTTCCGCCGCAGCAATCCGCGTTTCCAGGGCGAGAACTTCGCCAAGAACCTGCAACTGGTGGACAAGGTGAAGGAACTGGCGCAACGCTACGGCTGCAGCGCCAGCCAGCTGGCGCTGGCCTGGGTGATGGCGCAGGATCCGCACATCGTGCCCATTCCGGGCACCAAGCGCCGCCGGTATCTGGAGGAGAATGCCGGCGCCTTCGGCGTGAAACTGCGCCCTTCGGATCTGCTGGAACTGAACGCCCTGTTCCCCTTGGGCGCGGCGGTGGGCGACCGTTATGCCGAAGCCAGCATGAAGATGCTCAACGGCTGATCTGGCCGGCATGGCTGGAAACGAAAAAGCCCGGACCTCATCCGGGCTTTTTCATGCCTGCGCCTGTTCCTTCAGATAGGCCATCCTGGCCTTGACCACGCCCGCCGCGATCAGGATGGAGGCGCCGCACCACACCCAGAACGCCGGGTTGCGCAGGAACTCGCGCTCCATGGTGAAGGCGATGGAGATGGTGTCGCACATCACCAGCACGTAGAAGATCGACACCCAGCGTCGCGTCATGCCCTTCAGCCCCATGGGCATGAGGATCGCGCCCAGCATGCCCAGGTTCACCAGCGCGAAGCTGGACATGTAGAACCCCGCCCAGTTCGGCTTGGCGAAGATCTGCAGGAGAAAGATCAGCGAGTACACGAAGCCCAGGATGCCCGAGGCATCGTTGAGCATGGGCAGGAACAGCGACACCACAAAGGCGGCCCAGCCGGCCTGGATCAGGCGGCGTTCGGTCTTGTAGCGCACCTCGACCGGGGTGTCGGGAACGGCTTCTTGCATGTTTTTTTCTCGCAATTGTTTATCGATGTCATCGATCCGGGAGAGCCGGCACGCCCTTGAAGAAACCGACCATGATCAGCAACACTGAGCCGCACCAGAGCCAGACGCCGGGCAAACCCAGCGTCTGCTTGCCGTCACCGCCATGGCGGAAAAGGCATACAGCGTGGCCAGCAGATAGACCCGCGCCGTCATGACCTTGGGCAGCACCAGCCTCATCAGCACCAGCAGCATCAGCAGGATGGACAGCGCCAGGGCCAGGTTGACGAAGCCGAAGCCGCCCATGCAGGCCACCTCGGGCGAAGGGCTCATGAAGATCTGGGCGCCGATGATCAGCGACATGAGGCAGGCCGCTGCGCCGATCGAATCGTCGCAGGCCGGCAAGGCCAGCGACACCGGGAACGCCGTCCAGCCGGCGGCGACCCGGATGCGGGCCTTGGCGACGCCGCCGAGGTCGATGGCACGAATGGATGATCTGCCGACGTTGGCGTGCATGAAGGATCCGCGCTCCCTTTTTATACGTTGTCGATGGCAAGGCCGGGGAACCGGTCGCATGCGCCGATCCTGTGTCCTGAGACGCGGATTTCTCGAAAAAGATGCGGCACGGATACTTATTCTTTTCATGCGCGCATAAAAAAGACGGCGAACCCGGGTTCGCCGTCTTTTCTCCGGCCAGCCCATGCACCGGGCCGGCCTTTGGCCGTGCTTACTTCTTGCGCTGCGGCGGCAAGTCGGTGCAATGTCCTTCCGCCACTTCCGCGGCCATGCCCAGCGATTCACCCAGCGTCGGGTGGGGGTGGATGGTCTTGCCGATATCGACCGCATCCGCGCCCATCTCGATGGCCAGCGCCACTTCGCCGATCATGTCGCCGGCATGGGTGCCGACGATGCCGCCGCCGATCACGCGATGCGTCTCGGCGTCGAACAGCAGCTTGGTGAAGCCTTCCGAACGGCCGTTGGCCACGGCGCGGCCGGAAGCGGCCCATGGGAAGTGGCCCTTCTCGATCTTGATGCCTTTGGCCTTGGCTTCGTCTTCGGTGACGCCGACCCATGCCACTTCCGGATCGGTGTAGGCCACCGAGGGGATCACGCTGGCGTCGAAGAAGCTCTTCTCGCCGGCGATGGCTTCGGCCGCCACGTGGCCTTCATGCACAGCCTTGTGCGCCAGCATCGGCTGGCCCACCAGGTCGCCGATGGCGAAGATATGCGGCACGTTGGTGCGCATCTGTTTGTCCACCGGGATGAAGCCGCGCTCGCCGACGATCACGCCGGCCTTGTCGGCCGACACCTTCTTGCCGTTCGGGCTGCGGCCCACGGCCACCAGCACCAGGTCGTACAGTTGCGGCTCGGGCGCCTTGGCGCCGGCTTCGGCTGCCTCGAAGGTGACCTTGATGCCTTCGGCCAGCGCTTCTACGGCGACGGTCTTGGTCTTGACCATGACGTTGTCGAAACGCTTTTCGTTGAACTTCTGCCAGACCTTGACCATGTCGCGGTCGGCGCCTTGCATCAGGCCGTCCATCATCTCGACCACGTCGATGCGGGCGCCCAGCGTGGAGTACACGGTCGCCATTTCCAGGCCGATGATGCCGCCGCCGATGACCAGCATGCGCTTGGGCACCTGGCGCAGTTCGAGCGCGCCGGTGGAATCCACGATGCGCGGATCCTGCGGCACGAACGGCAGGTTCACCACGGACGAACCGGCGGCGATGATGGCGTGCTTGAACTGCACGACCTTCTTGCTGCCGTCGGCGGCGGTGACTTCGATATGGTTGGGGCCGGCGAACTGGCCATTGCCGTTCACCACCTGTACCTTGCGCGCCTTGGCCATGCCGGCCAGGCCGCCGGTCATGGTGCCGATGACCTTGTCCTTGTAGCCGCGCAGCTTGTCGATGTCGATCTCGGGCTTGCCGAAGGTGACGCCGTGCGAGGCCATGGCGGCGGTCTCGTCAATCACGGCGGCCACGTGCAGCAGCGCCTTGGACGGGATGCAACCCACGTTCAGGCAGACGCCGCCCAGGGTGGCTTCCTGCTCGACGATCACGGTGTTCAGGCCGAGGTCGGCGGCGCGGAACGCGGCCGAGTAACCGCCGGGGCCACCGCCCAGCACCATCACGTCGCATTGCACGTCGGCGCTGCCGCCGAAGCTGGCGGCGGCCGGTGCGGTTGCGGGCGCCGATGCGGCCGGCGCAGCTGCCGGGGCCGGCGCTGCAGCAGCCGGTGCGGGTGCCGCAGCTGCCGGAGCCGCTGCTGCGGCGCCGGAGGCTTCCACCATCAGCAGCACGCTGCCTTCGGCGACCTTGTCGCCGACCTTGACCTTCAGTTCCTTGACCACACCCGCCGTGGAGGACGGGATTTCCATGCTGGCCTTGTCGGACTCGACGGTGATCAGCGACTGATCGACCTTGATCGTGTCGCCGACCTTGACCATCACCTCGATGACTTCCACTTCCTTGAAGTCGCCGATATCCGGGACTTTGACTTCGCTCAGACTCATTGTCTTGACTCCGTAGTGTTCTGTTGTTCGCCGCGCCGCCCGGCCTCAGCCGAAGCGGCGCATCGCCATTGCGTGACTGCTTACAGCAGCGACTTGCGCAGGTCGCCCAGCACTTCGGCCAGGTAGGCCGAGAAGCGCGCGCCCATTGCGCCGTCGATGACGCGGTGGTCGTAGGACAGCGAAGTCGGCAGCATCAGGCGCGGCACGAAGGCCTTGCCGTCCCACACCGGCTTGGTGATCGACTTGGACAGGCCCAGGATCGCCACTTCCGGCGCATTGATGATGGGCGTGAACGCGGTGCCGCCGATGCCGCCCAGCGAAGAGATGGTGAAGGTCGCGCCTTGCATGTCGGCCGGCTTGAGCTTGCCGTCGCGCGCCTGGGCCGACAGCTCGCCCATTTCGGTGGCGATCTGGCTGATGGTCTTCTGGTCGGCGTTCTTGATCACCGGCACCACCAGGCCGTTCGGGGTATCGGCGGCGAAGCCGATGTTGTAGAACTGCTTGAGGATCAGGTTCTCGCCCTTGGCGTCCAGCGAGGAATTGAAGGCCGGGAATTTCTTCAGCGCCGAGACGCTGGCCTTGATCACGAACGCCAGCATGGTCAGCTTGACCGGCGACTTGGCCTTGGCGTAGGCGGCGTTGGAGGTGACGCGGAATTCTTCCAGCTCGGTGACGTCGGCTTCGTCGAATTGCGTGACGTGCGGGATCATCACCCAGTTGCGGTGCAGGTTGGGGCCGCTGATCTTCTTGATGCGCGACAACGGCTGCAGCTCGGTGGTGCCGAACTTGCTGAAGTCCAGCGACGGCCACGGCAGCAGGTCCATGCCGGCGCCCGAACCGTTCTTGCCCGGCGCAGCGGCGACCGAGGTCGAACCGGCCATCACGCCCTTGACGAAGTTCTGCACGTCGATCTGCAGGATGCGGCCCTTGGGGCCGGTGGCCGGCACGCGCGACAGGTCCACGCCCAGTTCGCGCGCGAACTTGCGCACGGACGGCGAAGCGTGAGCCTTGCCGCCGGTGCTGGTGGCGGAAGCGGTGGCGATGGCCGGCGCTGCTTCAGCGGCAGGTGCGGCAGCAGGTGCAGCGGCAGCGGCCGGCGCGACCGCAGGCGCCGGGGCGGCGGCCGCGGGGGCTGCTGCGGCGGGAGCGCCGCCAGTGGTTTCCAGGGTCGCGATGATGCTGCCCTTGGCGACCTTGTCACCCAGCTTGATCTTCAGTTCCTTGATCACGCCGGCGTGGCTGGATGGGATTTCCATGCTGGCCTTGTCGGATTCCACGGTCAGCAGCGATTGCTCGGCCTTGACGGTGTCGCCCACCTTGACCATGACTTCGATGACTTCCACTTCCTTGAAGTCGCCGATGTCCGGGACTTCGATCTCGACGGTGCCGCCGGCTGCGGCAGCCTGGGCGGGAGCTGCGGCGGGCGCGGCGCCTGCGCCGTCGGCTTCGACGATCACCAGCAAGGAACCTTCGGCGACCTTGTCGCCGACCTTGACCTTGATTTCCTTGACCACGCCGGCCTGGCTGGAGGGGATTTCCATGCTGGCCTTGTCGGATTCGACGGTGATCAGCGACTGGTCCACCTTGATCGTATCGCCGACCTTGACCATCACCTCAATGACTTCGACTTCCTTGAAATCGCCGATGTCCGGGACTTTTACTTCGACTTGACTCATCTGTTGCGCTCCGTTGTTCTATTCCCTGGCCTGGGGCCGGGATGGGGTATTCGCAGAAGGGAAGTGCCGCCGCTTGCACTGCGCATCTTAAGTCAATGCGGGCTGCGCTTCCCTGTTTTTCGGCTGACGCTCTACACGACACATCCCCGCGGTCAGCGAGCTGAGGCGGGGATGGTCGGATAGTGAGGACTTACTGGGTCACCGGGTTCGGCTTGTTCGGGTCGATGCCGTACTTGGCGATCGCCTCGGCCACGACTTCAGGCTTGATCTTGCCTTCATCGGCCAGCGACTTCAGCGCCGCCACGGTCACGAAGTAGCGGTTCACTTCGAAGAACTCGCGCAGCTTGGCGCGGGTGTCCGAACGGCCGTAGCCGTCGGTGCCCAGCACCTTGTACGAGCGGCCCTTCGGCACGAAGGCGCGGACCTGCTCGGCGTAGGTGCGCATGTAGTCGGTGGACACCACGATCGGACCGTCGGTGCCTTCCAGCGATTGCTCGAAGTAGCTCTTCTTGGCGGTGTCGGCCGGGTGCAGCATGTTCCAGCGTTCCACGTCCTGGCCGTCGCGGGCCAGCAGGGTGAACGACGGTGCGGACCAGACGTCGGCATCCACCTTCCAGTCGTCGCGCAGCAGGTCGGCGGCGGCGATGACTTCGCGCAGGATGGTGCCCGAACCCAGCAGTTGCACGCGCAGCTTGTTCTTCTTGCCGCCTTCGTTCAACAGGTACAGGCCCTTCAGGATGCCCTCTTCCTGGCCGGCCTTGATGCCCGGGTGCGCGTAGTTCTCGTTCATCACGGTGATGTAGTAGAACACGTCTTCCTGGTTGGCCACCATGCGGCGCAGGCCGTCATGGATGATCACGGCGACTTCGTGGGCGAAGGTCGGGTCGTAGGGGATGCAGTTCGGGATCGCCGAGGCGAACACGTGGCTGTGGCCGTCTTCGTGCTGCAGGCCTTCGCCGTTCAGCGTGGTGCGGCCGGCGGTGCCGCCGATCAGGAAGCCGCGCGCGCGCATGTCGCCTGCCGCCCATGCCAGGTCGCCGATACGCTGCAGACCGAACATCGAGTAGTAGGTGTAGAACGGGATCATCACGCGGTTGTTGGTCGAGTACGAGGTCGCCGCGGCGATCCACGAGCTCATGCCGCCCGCTTCGTTGATGCCTTCCTGCAGGATCTGGCCGGCCTTGTCTTCGCGGTAGTACATCACCTGGTCCTTATCGACCGGTTCGTACAACTGGCCGACCTGGCTGAAGATGCCGATCTGGCGGAACAGGCCTTCCATACCGAAGGTACGGGATTCATCGACCATGATGGGCACCACGCGCGGGCCCAGGCTGCCGTCGCGCAGCAGCGCGGTCAGCACGCGCGAATAGGCGGCGGTGGTGGAGATTTCACGGCCTTCGGCGGTCGGCTCCAGCATCGCCTGGAAGGCGGACAGCTCGGGCACGGCCAGCTTCTCGTCGGCTTGCGGACGGCGCTGCGGCAGGTAACCGCCCAGGGCCTTGCGGCGCTCGTGCAGGTATTGCATTTCCGGGGTGTCATCGGCCGGCTTGAAGAACGGAATGTTCGGCAGTTCGGCGTCCGAGATCGGCAGCTGGAAGCGGTCGCGCATGGCCTTGATGGCCTCGTCGTCCAGCTTCTTGGTGTTGTGCGCGGTGTTGCGCGCTTCGCCGGCCTTGCCGAAGCCATAGCCCTTGATGGACTTGGCCAGGATCACGGTCGGCTGGTCCTTGGATTCCTGCGCGACCTTGAAGGCGGCGTAGATCTTGTGCGGATCGTGGCCGCCGCGGGTCAGGCGCCAGATGTCGTCGTCGGACATCTTGCTGACCATTTCCAGCAGGGCCGGGTGCTTGCCGAAGAAGTGCTTGCGCACGTAGGCGCCGTCCTTGGCCTTGTAGTTCTGATATTCACCGTCCACGGTTTCCATCATCACCTTTTGCAGGATGCCGTCCTTGTCCTTGGCCAGCAGCTCGTCCCAGCCGCTGCCCCAGATGACCTTGACCACGTTCCAGCCGGCGCCGCGGAAGTCGGATTCCAGTTCCTGGATGATCTTGCCGTTGCCGCGCACCGGGCCGTCCAGACGCTGCAGGTTGCAGTTCACCACGATCACCAGGTTGTTCAGCTTTTCACGGCCGGCCATGCCGATGGCGCCCATCGATTCCGGCTCGTCCATTTCGCCGTCGCCGCAGAAGGCCCAGACCTTGCGGTTATCGGTCTTGGCGATGCCGCGTGCGTGCAGGTACTTCAGGAAGCGCGCCTGGTAGATCGCCATCAAGGGGCCCAGGCCCATCGAGACGGTCGGGAACTGCCAGAATTCCGGCATCAGCTTGGGGTGGGGATACGAAGACAGGCCCTTGCCGTCGGCTTCGCGACGGAAGTGGATCAGTTGATCTTCGCTCAGGCGGCCTTCCAGGAAGGCGCGGGCGTAGATGCCGGGCGAGGAGTGGCCCTGGATATACAGCAGGTCGCCGCCGTGCTCTTCGGTCGGGGCGTGCCAGAAGTGGTTGAAGCCGATGCCCAGCATGTTGGCCAGCGAGGCGAACGAGGACAGGTGGCCACCCAGGTCGCCATCGACGCGATTGGCCTTGACCACCATGGCCATGGCGTTCCAGCGCATCCAGGAGCGCAGGCGCTCTTCATATTCCAGGTTGCCCGGGCAGTGCTCGCCCTGGTCGGCCGGGATGGTGTTGACGTAAGCGGTATTGCTGGAGAACGGAATGTGGGCGCCGCGGCGGCGGGCCAGATCGACCATGCGCTCCATCAGGTAGTGTGCGCGGTCCGGGCCTTCCTTTTCGATCACTGCTTCGAGGGCGTCGAGCCACTCTTGGGTTTCCATCACATCGGGATCGTTGGCGGCCTGCGCCAGAACTTGATCGATTTGGGCTGACATGTCATGTCTCCTGGTTGTTGAGAGAGCCGTCCGGTCTGATGGACCAGTCGGGTCGGTCGGTTCATTCGGTACTCGATGCCGCCGGCGGTGATGCGGGAAAAACCGTTCGGACTGCCATGCCCGTTCGGTTTATCCGCGATTTATCGCTGCGGATCAAACGGAGAACAGGCTTAAATGTACGGTCTTCCAGCCGTGTGGACGACGAATTTTATCAGGGAATTTTCGATTTTCAAATTACGATAATCGATTTCATAATGCGGAAATATGCTGCAAAGCGGCATGAATGCTGGCGTTCCGGCGCGCGTATTTTTACGGTATCCGAGAGCCGGCGCATGTTTTTTGCCATGTTTGCATTGCCGCAAAGCGGCCGTCCGGCGGCAGATTGGCGCCCCGAAAACCGGGACCGCCCGGCTTCATCACGGCGGGAAAAGATGAAAGAAAGACAAGCCCTTACGAGGTCCGGATCGTGTCCGGCGGCGCTCGACGGGGACAGGAGGGGAAAACGACAAGACCGGCCGGCTGGCTGATGACCGGTATATGACTATCTATATAGAGATGCGAAAGATGCGGATGCCGGGAAGCCTCCCGGCATCCAGCCGGCCTCAGACAGCGATATTGCCCAGCGTGCTGGCGCGATAAGCGGCGACGAAGGTATCGAAGTCGCCGGTCTGGGTGCGCTCGATCTCGCGCTGCGCATCCAACGAAGCCTGGGCGATGGCGACGAAGTCGGCCGATTTGGCGGCCGACAGCGGATGGGCAATCAGCTCATCGGCCTGGCGCGCGCTGTTGGCCAGCACGAACGCGGGGAAGGAATTGCCGGCGGCGCGGATCTCGCGCAGCACGCGCGCAGAGGGCGTGGCGTCCGGATCGGCCAGCTTGACGCGCTGCGCCGCCAGGCTGTCGCGATGCTGGCTGCCGCCGGCCGCGCGATCCAGCAGCTCGGCCACCGGCTCCATGCGATCCAGCAACCGCTCGCCCCATTCCTTCAGGGTGGTGGTCTGGCCGCGGAAGCTCAACTGCAAGCCGGGACGGCGGCCTTCCTTGACGGTCGCCAGGAAGTTGGCGCGGTTCTCCCTGCCCTCTTCGTCCAGCGTCAGGCAGCTCGATTCCAGCGTCAGGAAGTGCAGGAACACGTCCAGGAAGCGCGCTGCCTCCAGGCCGATGCCCAGCGGGTTGAACGGATCGATGTCCATGCAGCGCACTTCGACATACTGCACGCCGCGCGCCGACAGCGCCTGCACCGGGCGCTCGCCGCTGTAGATCACGCGCTTGGGACGGATCGCCGAGTAGAACTCGTTCTCGATCTGCAGGATGTTGGTATTGATCTGCACCCATTCGCCGTCGCGCTTGGTGCCGATCTCTTCATACGGCGGATACGGCTCGCTGACCGCGTGCGACAAGCTGCGGATATAGGCCGGCAGGTTGTTGTAGTGCGGCGTGATGTTGGCCTGGGCGTTGCTCTGGTAACCCAGGTCGCTCATGCGCAGGCTGGTGCCGTAGGGCAGGTAGAGCGTGTCTTCGGACAGGGTCTCCAACTGGTGCGGACGGCCGCGCAGGAAATTGGTGGCCACCGCCGGCGAGGCGCCGAACAGGTACATCAGCAGCCAGCTGTAGCGCCGGAAGTTGCGGATCAGCGCAATGTAGCGTTCGGACTGGTAATCACGGCGCGAGATGGACGTATCGACCGCCTCTTCGCACTCGTCGCTGGCATCGATGTTGCGCAGCACTTCCCACAGGTCTTCGTTAAGCGAGAAGTTGTAATGGATGCCGGCGATGCATTGCATGGTACGGCCGTAGCGCAGCGCCAGGCCGCGGCGATAGACATGCTTGAGCATGCCGATGTGCGAGCTGCCATACCAGGCGATGGGGATCTCGTCCTCCGGCGGCAGCACGCCGGGCATGGAGGCATTCCAGAGGATCTCGCCATCCAGCTTGGCATAGGCGAAGCGGTGGATCTCTTCCAGCCGCTTCAGGGCGTCGGCGATGTCATGCATCGCCGGGGTGATGAATTCGAGCAGCGACTCCGAATAGTCGGTGGTGATCAGGTCGTTGGTCAGGGCCGAACCGAGCGCCGGCGGATGCGGTTTGCGCGACAGCACACCCCGGCGATCCACGCGCAGCGTCTCGCGTTCCACGCCGCGCAACCCCTGGCCCAGCAGCGCGAGATGTTGCGGCTCGGCAAGCAGTTGCAGGCGTCGGGTCAGCAGGTCGGTCATGCAGTGGTCCTTCTCGATTCGGTGTCGTTATTGCGTGGTTGCGGGAGCATAACCGAAATTGAAATTTCCCGTCGCGGCCAAGTCAAATTGCCCGCATGTTGGAACGGGCCCGGCGCTGGCTTGCCAGGATGGCAATTTTCCATCTTGCGGCAGGCGTCGTCCGCCTGCCGCGCTCGCTTTATAATCATGGGTTGCGGCGCCCGGCGCCGGCATCCGCTTTTCAATCATCCCGCCCTGCTTCTTATATATCTGCCATGCCAGCTCAACTGATCGACGGAAACCTGCTCTCCCAACAACTGCGCGCCGATGTCGCCAAGCGCGCTGCCGCCCTGACCGCCACGGGCAAACAGCCCGGCCTGGCCGTGATCCTGGTCGGCGACAACCCGGCCTCCCAGGTCTATGTCCGCAACAAGGTCAAGGCCTGCGAAGACAATGGCCTGTATTCGGTGATGGAGCGCTACGAAGCCTCGCTGACCGAAGCCGACCTGCTGGACCGCATCGACGCCCTGAACCAGGATCCCAAGATCAACGGCATCCTGGTGCAGTTGCCGCTGCCGGCCCATATCGATGCCCACAAGGTGATCGAAGCCATCGCGCCCGAGAAGGACGTGGACGGTTTCCATATCAGCAACGCCGGCCTGCTGATGACCGGCCAGCCGCTGTTCCGCCCCTGCACTCCCTACGGCGTGATGAAGATGCTGGAATCCATCGACTACCCGGTGCGCGGCGCCAACGCCGTCGTGGTAGGCGCTTCCAACATCGTCGGCAAGCCGCAGGCGATGCTGCTCTTGCAAGCGGGCGCTACCGTCACCATCTGCAATTCCAAGACCCGCGATCTCGGCGCGCATACCCGCAACGCCGACATCCTGGTCGTAGCCACCGGCAAGCGCAACATCGTCACCGCCGACATGGTCAAACCCGGCGCCGTGGTGCTGGACGTCGGCATGAACCGCGATGACAACGGCAAGCTGTGCGGCGACGTCGACTTCGCCAACGTCAAGGAAGTCGCCGGCTATATCACTCCGGTGCCGGGCGGCGTCGGGCCGATGACCATCACCATGCTGCTGGTCAACACCATCGAAGCCGCCGAGCGCACCTGATCGCATCTGATCGCACCTGACGCAATCGCCCCGCGCCGCCAAGGCCGGGGCCACTGAATGAAACGAGAGCCCATGACCACCGACATCGCCGCCAATCCCCTGCTCGACTTCTCGGGCTATGCCCAGTTCGACGCCATCAAGCCGGAACACGTCACCCCGGCGCTGGACAAGCTGCTGGCCGACGCCTCGCGCCTGGTGACCGAACTGGAAGCGCCGATGGCCGAAGTCACCTGGGACAACTTCGTCGAGCCGCTGGAATCGGCCACCGAAAAGCTGGGCCGCGCCTGGAGCGTGGTCGGCCACTTGAATTCGGTGATGGATACGCCCGAACTGCGCGCCACCTACAACGAGAACCAGCCGCGCCTGGTGGAATTCTGGACCGCGATCGGCCAGAACCTGGCCTTGTTCGAGAAGTACAAGGCGCTGCAGGCCAGCCCGGCCTTCGCCGGCCTGTCGGTCGCGCGCCGCAAGGTGGTGGATAACGCGGTGCGCGATTTCCGCCTGTCCGGCGCCGAGCTGCCGGAAGACAAGAAGGAACGCTTCGCCGAGATCCAGGAAAAGCAGGCCGCCCTGACCACCCGTTTCTCCGAAAACATCCTCGACGCCACCAACGACTTCAGCCTGTTCGTGGAAGACGAGGCCGAGCTGTCCGGCCTGCCGGACGACGTCAAGCAGGCCGCGCGCGCCGCGGCGGAAAAGGATGGCAAGAGCGGCTTCAAGTTCACGCTGCACTTCCCCTCCTACTTCCCGGTGCTGCAATACGCGGACAACCGCGCGCTGCGCGAACGGATCTACCGCGCCAACGCCACCAAGGCCTCCGAACTGGGCGCCAAGCCGGAATGGGACAACAGCGCCAACATCGACGACATCCTCAACCTGCGCAAGGAAGAAGCGCAGCTGCTGGGCTACGCCAACTTCGCCGAAGTCTCGCTGGTGCCCAAGATGGCGCAGTCGCCGTCCGAAGTGATCGCCTTCCTGGAAGACCTGGGCAAGCGCGCCCGCCCCTTCGGCGAAAAGGACTACGACGAACTGAAAGCCTTCGCCAAGGAAAAGCTGGGCCTGGACGAACTCAAGGCCTGGGACAGCACCTACGCCTCCGAAAAGCTGCGCGAGCAACGCTACGCCTTCTCCGAGCAGGAAGTGAAGCAATACTTCCCCGAACCCAAGGTGGTGGGCGGCCTGTTCCAGGTCGCGCAGCAGCTGTTCGGCGTGCAGATCAAGCCCGACACCGCGCCGGTCTGGCACAAGGACGTGAAGTTCTTCCGCATCGAACGCGATGGCCAGTTGGTCGGCCAGTTCTACCTCGACCTGTATGCCCGCAACGGCAAGCGCGGCGGCGCCTGGATGGACGACGCCCGCGCCCGCCGCCTGACCGCTCACGGGGTGCAGACGCCGATCGCCTACCTGGTGTGCAACTTCACCGAACCGGCGGTGGTGGACGGCGTGGCCAAGCCGGCGCTGTTCACGCACGACGAAGTGATCACGCTGTTCCACGAATTCGGCCACGGCCTGCATCACATGCTGACCCAGGTGGACGAGGTCGGCGTGTCCGGCATTTCCGGCGTGGAATGGGATGCGGTGGAACTGCCCTCGCAGTTCATGGAAAACTTCTGCTGGGAATGGGACGTGCTGCAGCACCTGACCGCCCATGCCGACACCGGCGCGCCGTTGCCGCGCGCGCTCTACGACAAGATGATCGCCGCCAAGAACTTCCAGTCCGGCCTGCAAATGCTGCGCCAGGTGGAGTTCTCGCTGTTCGACATGCTGGTTCACCATGAATATCAGGTGGGCGGCGGCCAGAGCGTGCAGCAACTGCTCGACGCCGTGCGCGACCGCATCGCCGTGATCCGCCCGCCCGAGTTCAACCGCTTCCAGCACTCGTTCTCGCACATCTTCGCCGGTGGCTATGCGGCCGGCTATTACAGCTACAAGTGGGCCGAAGTGCTGTCCGCCGACGCCTACAGCGCCTTCGAAGAAGCGGCCAAGAGCAGCGGCAACGTCATCTCGCTGGAAACCGGACGTCGCTTCCAGCAGGAAATCCTGGCCGTGGGCGGCTCGCGCCCGGCGATCGAGTCGTTCAAGGCCTTCCGCGGCCGCGAACCGAGCATCGACGCGCTGCTGCGACACAGCGGCATGGCGGCGCCTGAGCCTGAACCGGTTCTCGCTGCTGCCGTCCTGACGCGAGTCGGGACGGCAGTTTTGTTTTGGGGCCGTTGTCTGCGGCCTTTTTGGTCCCGCGCGGCCCGCTTTGCGGCGCGACGAACGACGCTGGATCCCGGCCTTCGCCGGGATGAGGGTGGTCATGTTGATCCGTTGCCCGGTTGGGCTTGGGCTCCGCATGTGGATTTGGGTTTGGGTTTGGGTTTGGGTTTGGGTTTGGGTTTGGGTTTGGGTTTGGGTTTGGGTTTGGGTTTGGGTTTGGGTTCGGGTTCGGGTTCGGGTTCGGATTGGATGATCGGTCACGTCGGCCAGGACCGGGGAACCCCGCCCTCACCGTCGTCCTGACGAAGGTCAGGACCCAGCGTCGTTGGTCGCGCGCCACCGGCATCCGAGCCCGCCGGACAGCGCCGAACCGCCCCCGCCACCGGACCGACTCAGCCACTCCCGCTCGATTGCACATGGCAGCGCCCCTCGCTTGCCACTATACTTCCGCCATGACCCGAATCGACTTCCATAGCAACGTCCCGCAAAAGATCGCCTACGTCTGCCGCCTGGTGCGCAAGGCGCGCGCGTCCGGCGCCAATATCGTGCTGCGCGCGCGTGACCGCGCCGAATTGCAGCAGCTCGACCAGGCGCTCTGGAGCTTTTCCGAGCAGGATTTCCTGCCCCACGTGATGGCTGGCGATCCGCTGGCCGCGCAGACGCCCATCATCCTGGCCGCCAGCGACGACGTCGAATTGCCGCATCACCAGATCCTGATCAACCTGTCGGGCGAGACGCCGGTGCATTTCGCCCGTTTCGAGCGCATGCTGGAAATCATTTCCGCCGACGACGCCGACAAGGCCGCCGGGCGCGAACGCTACCGTTTCTACAAGGAACGCGGCTATCCGCTCAGCCACCACGTGGCCGCCTGACGCGCAGACATCCATGAACCAGGACGACAACAGCATCCCCCTCCTGACCGAGGTCATCCCGTTGGCACCGCCGCAGGTGCTGCCGGCGCACGCCGTGCCCATGCCGCCGGCCCATCTGGGCCAGCCCGGCGCGGGCAGCGAAGGCGCGCCCGACTACGGCGTCGCCGCCAGCCCCGGCGCCTTCCATACCCAGCCCTCCGCGGCCAGCTATCAGGCACCCGCCGCAGGACCGGCTCAGTTCGCGCCGGCCCCGGTCACGCCGGCAGCCGAACAATACCGCCAGTGGGAGCAGGAAATCAGCGAGAACGTCTTGCAGAGCCTGCTGGAGCAAGCCGACACCGTGCTGCAGCAACACCTGCAGGACCAGATGGCAGTGGCGCTCGACAATATTTCCGACATCCTGGTGCAGCGCATCAAGGACAGCCTGCAAAAAGCGCTGGCCGATACCGTGACGCGCGCCGTGGCGGAAGAGATGGCGCGCTTCGCATCTTCAAAAAACTAAATACGAAGCCATTTTTCTTTTCTTTTTGAATAAAAAATGGCGCACAGCTTCACTCCGGAGAAAAACGGCGCCCCGTATTGATCACATCTGCAATCACGGTTTTCTTACAATGCATGCATCGTCCGCCGCGGCGGATCCAATCGCAATACCGCAGCAACAACGCAAATTCACACGCAAAAAACCGGGAGAATGAGATGAAAGTGATCGTATTGGGCGCAGGCATTATCGGAACCGCTTCCGCCTGGTTCCTGCAAAAGCAAGGCTACGACGTCACGGTCATCGAACGCCAGCCCGGCGCGGCGCAGGAAACCAGCTTCGCCAACGGCTGCCAGATCTCGGTCTCGCACGCCGAACCCTGGGCCAATCCCGCGGCCCCGATGAAGGTGCTGAAGTGGCTGGGCAAGGAAGACGCCCCGCTGCTGTACCGCTTCCGCCCCGAGTGGCTGCAATGGAAGTGGGCCGAAAATTTCCTGCGCGAATGCACCGCTGCCCGCACTGATGAAAACATCCGCAACATCGTGGCGCTGTGCGAATACAGCCGCCAGACCCTGCAAGCCGTGCGCGCCGAGACCGGCATCCAGTACGATTACCTGACCCGCGGCATCCTGCACTTCTACACCGAAGAAAAGGAATTCCAGGACTCGCTGCCGGCCGCCAAGCTGATGCGCGACCTGGGCTGCCCGCGGGAATCCATCGGCGCCGATGAAGTGGTGCGCATCGAGCCGGCCCTGGCTTCGATCCGCGACAAGATCGTGGGCGGCGACTTCACCGCCACCGACGAATCAGGCGACGTCTACAAGCTGACCACCGGCCTGGCCAAAAAGAGCGAGGAAGCCGGCGTCAAGTTCCGCTTCTCGACCACCATCACCCGCCTGATCACCACCGGCGCCGGCGCCTCGGCGCGCGTGACCGGCGTCGAAATCATCAACCCCGACGGCCGCCATGAAGTGCTGACCGCCGACACCTTCGTGGTCGCCATGGGCAGCTTCTCGCAGCAACTGGTCAAGCCGCTGGGCATCGACCTGCTGCTCTATCCGGGCAAGGGCTACTCCGCCACCTACAAGGTCACCAACCCGGATGCGGCGCCGACCGTCTCGCTGACCGACGATGGCTACAAGCTGGTGGTCTCGCGCCTGGGCGACCGCCTGCGCGTGGCCGGCACCTGCGAGCTCAACGGCTATGGCCGTGAACTCAACACCACCCGCTGCGAAGCCATCACCCGTCGCACCCGCGAACTGTTCCCGGACGGCTGCGACTATGAGAACCCGACCTACTGGACCGGCCTGCGCCCGCTGACGCCGTCCAACGTGCCCTACGTCGGCAAGACCAAGTTCAGCAACCTGTACCTCAACACCGGCCACGGCACCCTGGGCTGGACCATGGGCTGCGGCTCGGGCCGCGCCATCGCCGAGATCGTCGCCGGCCGCGTGCCGGAGATCGACTTCGCCTTCACCGGCCTGCCGCGCTGGAACCGCGCCCGCGCCGTGGTGCAGCAAGCCGCCTGAGCGCGGGCGGCTCTCGGCGTCATCCTTCACGTTTGTTGTTGTCCCTCGCGGACCGGTTTTCCGGTCCGCTTTTTTATACCCGCTTGATCTCGCTCAGATGGCGTCGACTTAAGCCATCCACCCCCGCCTTGCACGCCGCCGTGCTTACATTTGCCGACAGGCCCTTGGTGTAGAATCCCAAGTTTGCCCTGCGCATCCGCGTCCATTCGCGGCGACGCAGCTCCGGGGACTGGCATAGCTCATCCACACGCATCTTTCGCCTTCTGGCTGCCTTTGCCGTTGATCTTCCCCGATTTGACCCAATCTGGCGGATATCCGCCGCGTCATTCCCGATGCACCGGGAGTGGCCAGCAACATCAAGAGGACCATGCAATGAAGTGGGCTATCGTCTTTATTTACCTGTTTTCGATTTTCTTCATCCATTTCCGCGGACGCGTGCGCCTGCCGTTCTTCCGGCAGTTCTTCGACCATTCGTCGATCATGTCGCCGATCAACCTGTTCATGTACGCCTTCTCGCGCGTGCCGGCCGTACCCTATCCGGCGGTGAAGGAATTCCAGGATCTGTCCCTGATCGACGAGAACTGGGAAATCATCCGCGACGAAGCCGTGGCGCTGCGCGAAATGGCCAAGATCAAGGCCGCCGAAAAGAATGACGACGCCGGCTTCAATTCCTTCTTCAAGGCCGGCTGGAAGCGCTTCTACCTGAAGTGGTACAACGCCAGCCATCCCTCGGCTGAGAAATTCTGCCCCAAGACCGTGGAAATCCTGCAGCGCATCCCCAGCGTGAAGGCCGCGATGTTCGCCGAGCTGGCGCCGGGCGGCACGCTCAACCCGCACCGCGATCCGTTCGCCGGTTCGCTGCGCTACCACCTGGGTCTGGTCACGCCCAACGACGACCGCTGCTTCATCGAAGTCGATGGCCAGCGCTACAGCTGGCGCGACGGCCAGAGCGTGGTGTTCGACGAGACCTTCATCCACTGGGCGCAGAACGGCTCCGAGACGAACCGTATCATCCTGTTCTGCGATGTCGAGCGTCCGCTGCGCTATCGCTGGGCCGAAGCCATCAACGGTTTCCTGGGCCGCACGATGATGACGGCCGCGGCCTCGCCCAACGAAACCGGCGACCAGACCGGCCGCGTCAACAAGCTGTTCCGCTTCGTGTGGCTGGCCGGCCAGTATCGCCGCCGCTTCAAGAACTGGAACAAGACCGTGTACAAGGCCACCAAATTCGGCCTGATCATCGCGGTGGCGCTGCTGAGCATCTACGCATGATGCCAACGCGGAAAACGCAAACGATATAAAGAAAAATCGCCGGCATGTCCGGCGATTTTTTTGCTCTGCATCATTAATCGATCGTGCGTTTTTCCGCTCATGGCGAAGCACTGTGCAAGAACATTGATCTTGCCCCCGTTTCACGGACACCCCTATAAGCGATTAACTATCGCAATAGGAGGTGGACGATGACCAAGAGCAAGGCAGGCAGAAAGGGGCAGGAGTTCAGCCTGGAGTTCAGGCAGCAGGCACTGTTGCGAGCGGCCACAGAAGGGGTAACCACGGTGGCTCGTGATCTGGGGTTGCAGCCTGCCCAGCTGTACAGTTGGCGCGCCCAGGCGCGGCGGCACGACCAGGACGATCAGGCACAACGCTTGGAGTTGGCCGAACATGCACGGCTCAAACGTGAAGTGGCGCGGCTGGAGGAGGAGAACGCTTTC
>WNDX01000219.1 GCA_009914615.1 Herbaspirillum frisingense | reverse complement strand
GCTTCGGAATTGAACCAATCCGTGAATTGATTCCATGTTTGCGGGTAGTCTTGGCCTGCGATTGGGCTATTCGGTGGCGTATCCATTACGCCATTATGGCGCTAGTGGAGCTAAGTGGATACCCCATTTATATATACAGTACCCAGCTTTCCCGCCCCGCTTCACGCTTTCGCTCCACGCCCATGCCGCCAGACCTCGCCACGCCCAAACCGGAAACCAGCCCGCCACCGACGGCGGAAACGGCGGCAGATCCCTTCGCCCGACTCAACCCCGAGCAGCGCGCGGCGGTCGAGCATGACAGCAAGCTGCCGCCGGAGCGGCAAACGCCCCTGCTGATCGTGGCCGGCGCCGGATCCGGCAAGACCAATACGTTGGCGCACCGCGTCGCCAGGCTGATCCTGGATGGCGCCGACCCGCAGCGCATCCTGCTGCTGACTTTCTCACGCCGCGCCGCCGCCGACATGGGCCGCCGCGTCGGCCTGGTGATCCGCCAGGTCATGGGCCTGGCGCCGACGGCCTCGCCGCCGGAACTGCCGTGGTCGGGCACCTTTCACGCCATCGGCGCCCGCCTGCTGCGCGACTATGCGGCGCAGATCGGACTGGAGGACGACTTTACCATCCAGGACCGTGGCGATTCCGAGGACCTGATGGGCCTGCTGCGCCATGAAATGGGCCTGTCCGCCACCGACAAGCGTTTTCCGCTGAAGGGCACCTGCCTGGCCATCTACTCGCGCGCGGTCAATACGCGCGACGATCTGGGCCAGGTGCTGCACACGCACTTCCCCTGGTGCAAGGAGTGGGAGACCCAGTTGGGCGAATTGTTCTCGCGCTACGTGGACGCCAAGGAAGAACAGCACGTGCTGGACTACGACGACCTGCTGCTGTTCTGGGCTGACATGCTGTCCGACGAAGAAATCGCGCGCTTGGCCGGTGCGCGCTTCGACCATGTACTGGTCGATGAATATCAGGATACCAACCGACTGCAGGCCGAGATCCTGCAGCGCCTGAAGCCCGACGGCGCGGGCGTCACCGCGGTCGGCGACGATGCGCAGTCGATCTATTCCTTCCGCGGCGCCACGGTGCGCAATATCCTCGACTTTCCCTCGCTGTTCTCACGGCCGGCGCGGGTGGTCACGCTGGAGCAGAACTACCGTTCCACCCAGCCCATCCTGCACGCCTCCAACGCCGTCATCGCCGACGCACCGGAACGCCATCACAAGAACCTGTGGAGCGACAAGCCCTCGTCACAGAAGCCGCAGCTGGTGCTGATTCCCGACGAGGCGGAGCAGGCGCGCTGGGTCGCCAACCGCGTGCTGGCGCATCGTGAAGAAGGCATGACGCTGAAATCGCAGGCGGTATTGTTCCGCACCTCCACCCATAGCGCGGCGCTGGAGCTGGAACTGGTGCGCCGAAATATTCCCTTCGTGAAATTCGGCGGCCTGAAATTCCTGGAAAGCACCCACATCAAGGACTTGCTCTCGCTGCTGCGCCTGGCGCACAACCCCAGCGGACGCACGGCGGGCTTCCGCGCGCTGCAGCTGATTCCCGGGGTCGGCCCGGCCACCGCCCGGAAGGTGCTGGACCTGATGGCCACGGCCGAAGATCCGGCCGATACCCTGCTCCACTTTGTCGCGCCCGCCAACATCGCGCTGCAATGGCAAGCCTTTGCCGACACCTATGCGCTGATGCGCCGCGCCAGCGCGCCCTGGCCGACCGACGTCAACGCTGCGCGCGACTGGTATCTGCCGCAACTGGAGAACCGCTACGAAGACGCCTCGGCGCGCGCCGCCGATATCGAACAATTGGCGGCGCTGGCCGGCGGCTACGCCTCGCGCGAGAAATTCCTGACCGAGCTCACCCTCGATCCGCCCGAATCCAGCAGTGACTATTCCGCCCCGCCCTACCGCGACGAGGATTACCTGACGCTGTCCACCATCCACTCGGCCAAGGGCCAGGAATGGCGCTCGGTGCACGTGCTCAACGTGGTGGACGGCTGCATCCCCTCCGACCTGGCCACCGGCAACGAAGCCGAGATCGCCGAGGAGCGGCGCCTGCTGTACGTGGCCATGACGCGCGCCAGGGAACACCTGCACCTGGTGGTGCCGCAGCGCTTCTACATCACCCAGCAGACGCCACAGGGCGACCGCCACGTCAACGCCATCCGCAGCCGCTTCATCACGTCGCGCATGCTGCCGCACTTCGAAGACAGCCTATGGCTGTCGGCCGAGACCAACGGCGCGCGCACGCCGGTGCCGGAGAGCGTGAAGATGCTGGTGCGGCAACGCGCCAAGAGCGCCTGGAAGAAGAGCTAGGCGAGCGGTGCGCCCGATCGCCGGCCGGCGCGGATGACCGCTGCGGCCCCTTGCGGCAGCCGTCGTGGCGATGGGCGCCACGTCAACATCGCCATCACCCGCTAAAATATCGCCCCATGAATCAACTCGACATCCTCATCCCCTTCGCCCTGCCTCCGGCCGAAATGGCGCGCGACCTGCTGCGCCAGTGCCAGGCGCCGGCGCTGGCGATGCTGCTGGGCCGGGGCAAGCAAGACGCGCCGCGCCAATCGCACGATCCTTTCTCGCGCGCGCTGCCGCACGAGCACTGGCTGGCGCGGCGTTTCGGCCTGCCGCCGACGGAACAGGACAGCAGTCCGGCCGCTGCCGCCGCGCTGATGCGCCGCCTGGGCCATGCGCCGCAGGCCGGACAATGGTTCGTGCTGCATCCTGCCCATATCCACGTGGCGCGCGACCATCTGGTGCTGACTGACGTCGGCCAACTACAACTGGATGAGGCCCAGTCGAAAAAGCTGTTCGACGCCGCCCTGCCGCTGTTTACCGAGATCGGCCACGACCTGGTCTATGGCGACGCCCGTACCTGGTTCATCCGCGCCGATGCCTGGGCGGGGCTGCGCACCTCCACGCCGGCCGCCGCCAGCGGCCGCAACGTCGATATCTGGATGCCGGAAGGCCCGGGCGAGCTGGCTTGGCGCAAGCTGCAAAACGAAGTGCAGATGCAGTGGTTCTCCGAATCGCTCAACGAGGAACGCGAAATGCGCGGCCAGAAGGCGATCAATTCGGTCTGGATCTGGGGCGGCGCCGATGCCGCGGCTGTCAGCCAGCCTGCCTATGCCGCCAGCTTCGGCCTGAGCGGCTGGATGCGCGCCTTCGGCGCGACTGACGATGCGGCCGATATCGCCAATGCTGCCAATGCCGGCGCCGCCGAAGTCGCCGAAGTCGCCGAAGTCGCCAAGGCTACCGGCCACCGCCTGCTGTTGCTGGATCCGCTGATCGAAGTGGCGTTAGCCGAGGAATGGGGCCTGTGGCTGCAACGCATGGAACACCTCGACCGCGACTGGCTGGCGCCGCTGCTGGAGTCGCTGCGCGCAGGCAGCTTCGATGCCGTCAACCTGGTGCTGACCGGCGCCGACCGGCTGGCGCAAGTCGCCGTCACGCGCGGCGCGCTGCGCAAGTTCTGGCTCAAACCCTCTCTGTCCAAGTTGTCCGCATGATCCGCATCGCCACCCGTTCCTATTCCCCGCAGCAAGTCGAGCAACTGATCACCGAAGGCGTCCATCCGGTGCTGGCGCGCGTCTATGCGGCGCGCGGCCTGAGCAGCGCGCGCGAACTGGCGAGCGAACTGAACGCCCTGATCGCCCCCTCCGGCCTGAAGCACATCGACGCCGCCGCGCAATACCTGGCCGACGCCATTGCCGCACGCAAGAAGCTGGTGATCGTGGCCGACTACGACTGCGATGGCGCCACCGCCTGCGCCGTCGGCCTGCGCGGCCTGCGCATGCTGGGTGCCGAGGTCGATTACATCGTGCCCAACCGCTTCGAATATGGGTATGGCCTGACGCCCGAGATCGTGGAGCTGACCGTGCGCGAGAAGGCGCCGGACATCATCGTCACCGTCGATAACGGCATCGCTAGCATCGAGGGCGTGGCCGAAGCCAAGCGGCGCGGCATCGACGTGGTGGTGACCGACCACCACCTGCCGGGCGACACGCTGCCCGAGGCGCGTGTGATCGTCAATCCGAACCAGCCCGAATGCGGCTTCCCGAGCAAGAACCTGGCCGGCGTGGGCGTGATGTTCTACGTGCTGCTGGCGCTGCGCGCGGAAATGCGCAAGCGCGGCCTGTTCGACGCCGCCAGCCAGCCCAACCTGGCCTCGCTGCTGGACCTGGTGGCGCTGGGCACGGTCGCCGACGTGGTCAAGCTGGATGCCAACAACCGCATCCTGGTGGCGCAGGGTCTGAAACGCATGCGCAGCGGCAAGATGCATCCCGGCATCGCCGCCCTGTTCCGCGCCGCCGGCCGCGAGGCGCGCCGCGCCACGCCGTTCGACCTGGGCTTCGCCGTCGGCCCGCGGCTGAACGCCGCCGGTCGCCTGGCCGACATGGCGCTGGGCATCGAATGCCTGACCACCGACGATGAAGGCCGCGCCTGGGCCATCGCCCAGCAGCTTGACGCCATCAACCGCGAACGGCGCGACATCGAAGCCGGCATGCAAGACACCGCGCTGCATCTGCTGGACGACTTCAACCCGGCCGACCGCCGCACCATCGCGGTGTTCGATCCCTCCTGGCACCAGGGCGTGATCGGCATCGTGGCCTCACGCCTGAAGGACAAGTTTTATCGTCCCACCATCACCTTCGCGCCCGGCGACGAAGGTTTCATCAAGGGATCGGGCCGCTCCATCGCCGGTTTCCACCTGCGCGACGCGCTCGACCTGGTGTCCAAGCACGCGCCGTCGGTGATGACCAAGTTCGGCGGCCACGCCATGGCGGCCGGCCTGACTATCCACGCGCACGCCTTCGACGCCTTCTCCCAGGCCTTCGAAGCGGTCGGCCGGGACTGGCTCACGCAAAACCAGCTGGAACGCGTGATCGAAACCGACGGCGTGCTGGAAGATGCCTACTATTCGATCCAGTTCATCGGGCTGATGGATGAACAGGTGTGGGGCCAGGGCTTCGCGCCGCCGGTGTTCTGCGATCATTTCAAGGTGGTCAATCAGCGCATTCTCAAGGAAAAGCATCTCAAGCTGCTGCTGGAGAAGGATGGCCGCAAGTACGACGCCATCTGGTTCGGCCATGCCGACGCCCTGCCCGACTACGCCAGGGTCGCGTTCCGCCTGGACATCAACGAGTACAACGGCAAGACCACCGTGCAGTTGATGGTGGAGCACGCCGAGCCGGCCTGAAACCCGCGCCCGGCGCGATTTTGCGCGGACGATTGTGGCAAAGTGCTCACATCGTCCCGACAAATCGCTTGCCTGATGGCACAATGAGGGCGCCAAGGGAGGCTTCCGGGGATGGAGGCGGCAGGACGGGAACAGGGATCCCCCTCTCCGAGGCAGAACAACAAGATCACCTTCTCCAATGAAGATAAAGCGCTTCGCCAGCAGCCTCATTACCCGCCTCGTGCTGTTCGGCGTGCTGGTGGTCTGATCTTGCCCCCGTTTCACGGACACCCCTATAAGCGATTAACTATCGCAATAGGAGGTGGACGATGACCAAGAGCAAGGCAGGCAGAAAGGGGCAGGAGTTCAGCCTGGAGTTCAGGCAGCAGGCA
>WNDX01000218.1 GCA_009914615.1 Herbaspirillum frisingense | reverse complement strand
GGCTGCACTCGTTTCGGCGCCTGAAGATTCGTTACGAACGCTATGCTCATATCCACGAAGCCTTCCTGTCATTGGCTTGCGCCTTGATTTGCTGGACCCGGTTAAAACAACTTTTAAAATAATTTCGCAACAGCCTCAAAGGCGCCGGCAGAAGCGGCGCCGGCGGCTGCCGCGGAGATTCGAGCCTGCCGCACGGGAGGCAGGATCGATGGCTGATTAATATGCTGTGCGTATTAAATGCCATTGAATTATATATTGGACAAATGGAAGCCTCCGGGGCAATCTTGTGCTCCCTTTTTCCGATCGCTGCTCTGAGGAGACACCCAGCATGCCTACCTATCGTTCCCATACCACCACCCAAGGTCGCAACATGGCCGGCGCGCGCGCGCTGTGGCGCGCCACCGGCATGAAGGATGGCGATTTCAGCAAGCCCATCATCGCCGTGGTGAACTCCTTCACGCAATTCGTGCCCGGCCACGTGCACCTGAAGGATCTGGGGCAACTGGTGGCGCGCGAGATCGAAGCGGCCGGCGGCGTGGCCAAGGAATTCAACACCATCGCGGTGGACGACGGCATCGCCATGGGCCACGACGGCATGCTGTACTCGTTGCCTTCGCGCGACCTGATCGCCGACTCGGTGGAATACATGGTCAACGCCCACTGCGCCGACGCCATGGTGTGCATCTCCAACTGCGACAAGATCACCCCGGGCATGCTGATGGCCGCGATGCGCCTGAACATCCCGGTGGTGTTCGTCTCCGGCGGCCCGATGGAAGCCGGCAAGGTCATCAAGACCGTCAACGCCGACAAGAAGGTCATCAAGCTGGACTTGGTGGATGCCATGATCCAGGCCGGCGACAAGAACATCTCCGACGCCGACGTGGCTGAAGTGGAACGCTCGGCCTGTCCCACCTGCGGTTCCTGCTCCGGCATGTTCACCGCCAACTCGATGAATTGCCTGACCGAAGTGCTGGGTCTGTCGCTGCCGGGCAACGGCACCATCCTGGCGACCCACGCCGACCGCAAGGAACTGTTCCTGCGCGCCGGCCGCGTGATCGTCGAGCTGGCCAAGCGCCACTACGAGCAGGACGACTACTCCATCCTGCCGCGCAACATCGCCACCAAGGAAACCTGGGAAAACGCCATGACCCTGGACGTGTCCATGGGCGGCTCCACCAACACCGTGCTGCACCTGCTGGCCGCGGCGCACGAAGCCAAGGTGGAATTCACCATGGCCGACATCGACCGCATCTCGCGCAAGGTGCCTTGCCTGTGCAAGGTCGCGCCGATGACCAACAAGTACCACATCGAAGACGTGCACCGCGCCGGCGGCATCATCGCCATCCTGGGCGAGCTGGCGCGCGCCGGCCTGCTGGACACGTCGCGTCCGACCGTGCACAGCAAGACCCTGGCGGAAGCCATCGAGAAATACGACATCCGCGTCTCCAGTGATCCGGCCGTGCACAAGCTGTTCCGCGCCGCACCCGGCGGCGTGCCGACCCAGACCGCGTTCTCGCAGGAAGAGCGCTTCGAGACCAGCGACCTGGATCGCACCAACGGCTGCATCCGCGACATCGAGCACGCCTACTCGCAAGACGGCGGCCTGGCGGTCCTGTACGGCAACATCGCCGAAAAGGGTTGCATCGTGAAGACCGCCGGCGTGGATGAAAGCATCCTCAAGTTCTCCGGCACCGCGCGCGTGTTCGAAAGCCAGGACGCCGCCGTCGAAGGCATCCTGGGCGACAAGGTCAAGGCCGGCGACGTGGTCATCGTGCGCTACGAAGGCCCCAAGGGCGGCCCCGGCATGCAGGAAATGCTGTACCCGACCTCCTACATCAAGTCCAAGGGCCTGGGCAAGGCGTGCGCGCTGTTCACCGACGGCCGCTTCTCGGGCGGCTCCTCGGGCCTGGTGATCGGCCACGCCTCGCCGGAAGCGGCCGAAGGCGGCGCCATCGGCCTGGTGGAAGAGGGTGACATGATCGACATCGACATCCCCAACCGCACCATCAACCTGCGCATCTCTGGCGACGACCTGGCCAAGCGCCGCGCCGCCATGGATGCGCTGGGCGACAAGGGCTGGCAGCCGGGCCACCGCGAACGCGTGGTGTCGCAGGCGCTGCAAGCCTATGCCGCGCTGACCACCTCGGCCGACCGCGGCGCGGTGCGCGACCTGTCGCAACTGAAGCGCTGATCCCGGCCGCGGCCTGCCGCGACCGTGTCTTGAACAATGCCGTCCGGTCTCTGACCGGGCGGCATTGTCATTGGGGGCTGCAGGAACCGCCGTATTTGCCGTATCTGTTCCTGTCCGGCGCCATGTCCATTGCCCCTGTTTTTCCGCGATCACCGCGAGCGCTGCCTCCAGCAAGGGATTGCGCCGCTCCCGGTGCCACGCCACGGTGGCAGTGGTGAACCTCACCTTTTCCTTCAGCGGCTTGAACACCACGCTTTGCGGCGCCATCTTGCGCATGCTGGCCGGCACCGCCTGCACGCTATCAACCGTGCTTGCGGCGTCTTGCTGATGGCATTGGGACTGTTCGAGATGTTCGGCGGTTAGGCGGGCCGGCCAATGCATCGGGCGCATCGGCGTCGCAGCGCGTGACCTTCAGGGCGGTTTCCATCATGGAGCCGTCCCTTTTTTATCGGTCTCACCACGATTCTGACGCCGAACCGCAACGCGGCCGGCGCCGCGAGGCCGCCGTTTCCCTTCGTTTCCCGTCGTTTACCGCCATGCGGCGCTGGCCGGGCGGTTTTATGGCAAGATGCTCGCAGTCCGCGCGCAGCGGGCCTGCCATGCGCCAAGGGGGGCGCGGCCATTGCGAATCTTTCCATGCAGGCATCTTCTTCCAGTCCGTTGATCCGGGTCGCGCTCGTCGAGGACGACGCCTATTTTCAACAGGTTTTCCAGGATGCCGTCGAGCAGGCGCCCGACATGATGCTGGCCAGCGTCTCGGGCACGCTGGCGCAGGGACTGGCCGCGCTGACGGCCGGCGCGCCGGACGTGCTGCTGGTCGACATCGGTCTGCCCGACGGCTCCGGCATCGACCTGGTGCGCGTCGCGCATGAACGTTATCCGGCCTGCAACGTGATGGTCTGCACCACCTTCGGCGATGAAGCGCATGTCATGCAATCGCTGGAGGCGGGCGCTTCCAGCTATCTGCTCAAGGACAGCGCGGCGGCCGGCATCGTCGCCGAAATCCGCAGCCTGCATGGCGGCGGCAGTCCCATCAGTCCGCTCATCGCGCGCCAGGTATTGATGCGTTTTCGCGGCGCACCGCAGGCCGGAACGCCGGCCCAGCCTCCATCCCCGTCCCGGGACGATGTCCGGAGCGGCTTGTCGGCGCGCGAGACGGAGGTGCTGGAATACATCACGCGCGGCTTCACCGCCGATGAAATCGCCGGGCTGATGCAGATCTCGCGACACACGGTGCTGACCTTCATCCGCCGCATCTATGCCAAGCTGGAAGTGCACTCCAAGGCTGAAGCCATCTTCGAGGCACGCAGTCGCGGCCTGATCCGGGAGTAGGCATGCTCCGTGCCGCCGCCATGCGCCTGGCGCTTTTCCTCCTGGTTTGCCTGTCGTGTCTGTCGTGTCCGACGACCGCGCATGCCGCCGGCATCATCCATCTCGAGCGCGCCGAGATGATGGTGAGCGCGCCCGCGCAATACACGCCCCCGGTCTCCACGCAGGATGCGGCGGCGCTGCCGGGGCCGTGGCAAGAGGTCGCGCTGCCGCACAAGTTCGGCAAGGATTCACCCGAGCGTTCGGGCGCCGGCAAGCCGGGCGCGATGGCCACCACCTGGTATCGCGTCTCGCTGGAGGGCATGGCGCTGCCCGCGGGGCCGGTGTCGCTGCATCTGCTGCGCTGGCAGGCGGCCGGCCAACTGGCGGTGTATGGCGACGGCCATCTGCTGTATCGCTCGCAGGGCACGCCGTCGTGGAATCACTTCCGCCATCCGGCGCTGGATATCGTGCTGCGCCAGACCGCCGAGGCGCCGCTGCCCAGGACACTGCTGCTGCGCCTGGACACCTTCCCCTGCGCGGGCGCCGCGATCACCTCGATGTACGTGGGGTCTTCGCATGACATCTATACGCGCTACGCCGTGCGCGAATGGCTGGAGTACCAACTGCCCTTCATGATGAGCGCGGCCTTCCTGGCGGTCGGCCTGTTTTCCTTCGGCGTGTGGGTGGTGCGGCGGCGCGAACCCATTTATTTGCTGGTGTTCGTCATCGCGGTCTGCACCGTGGTGCGGCGCTGGCATTTCTATGCCGGGCTGGAGCAGTTGGCGATCTCCGACCAATGGTTCGGCTGGTTGACCTACAACGCGCTGAACTGGCAGATCGTCGCCCTGCAATACTTTGCCTGCCTGTTGCACGGGCGCGATCATCGCTGGTTCAACCGCGCCACCCTCTTCTGCGCCACGGTGCTGACGCTGGCGACCCTGCCGATGTCGAGCATGCAGCCGGGGCTGGTGCTGGTTAAACCTTTGCTCTACGTGGTGCCGATCCTGCTGGGCATCGTCATGACGGCGCGCAACATGTGGGACGGCTGGCGCAGCCGCTCCTACGAGGCGCGCCTGCTGGGCTGCTGGATGATGGTCAGCCTGGCGTTCGGCATCTATGACTGGTTCAAGGTCAGCAACCAGTTCAACATCGAAGGTTTCTACCTGACGCCGTATGCGGCGATGGTGATGTTCGTGGTGATCACCTACATTCTGTTCCGTCGCTACGTCAACGCGGTCGTCGAGACCGAGCGCAGCAAGGAATATCTGGAAGTGCGCCTGCGCGAGCGCGAACAGGAGCTTGCCGAGAGCTACGAGAAGCTGCGCGACGTGGAAAAATCGCGCACCCTCAGCATGGAGCGCCAGCGCATGATGCAAGACATGCACGACGTGCTGGGCCTGTCGCTGATCGGCGCGTTGCGCATGGTCGAGCGCGGCAAGCTGGACGAGCGCGAAGTGGCCGGTATCCTCAGCGCCTGCATCGATGATCTCAAGCTGGCCATCGATTCGCTCGAGCCGGTGGACGCCGACCTCCTGCTGCTGCTGGCGACGCTACGCTTCCGCCTGGGCCCGCGTCTGGAAGCGGCCGGCATCCGCCTGATCTGGAAGGTGGAAAGCGTGCCGCCGCTGGCCTGGCTGGATCCGCGCCACGCGCTGCATATCCTGCGCATCCTGCAAGAAGCCTTTGCCAATATCATCAAGCACACTTCGGCCACGGAGATCGCGGTCTCCACCGCGGCGGCGGGCGATAGCGTGTGCGTGGCGATCGAAGACAACGGGCCGGGCTTCTCGCTGGAGCAAGGGCTGGCGCAAGGCGGCAAGGGTCTGCGCAACCAGATGCGGCGCGCCGAGGCGATCGAGGCACGCATCGTGTGGGAAAGCCGGGCGCAGGGCGCGCGCATGATCCTGCATCTGCCGCTGACGCAGCAACAGGCCCTGCCGGCAGTCGTGCGCGAAAGCGCCGCCGGCTGATGGGCCACGATCAGCGCTGACGCTTGCTGCAATACATGGCTTGGTGATCTTGCCCCTGATTTACGGACACCTATCTAAGCGACATTGGCCAGCTCGTACTGCTCTGGGCTGAGGTAGCCCAGGGTCGAGTGCAGCCGGATCCGATTGTAGTCAACCTCAATGTAGTCAAAC
>WNDX01000217.1 GCA_009914615.1 Herbaspirillum frisingense | reverse complement strand
GCCTACTTCGACCGGCTTGGGGTACCTCGGCTCTGTTGACCTCAACGACTCGAACCGCCCGGTGCGGACCCGCACGCCGGGTGGTGTGGGAGGGGATCGGCCAGGTTCTGGCCGCCCCTATCCCGATTCTCTTCCGTATTGGCGATGGACGCGCGATGGAGGTGCGCCGCAGCAATGTCTGCGGTCAGCCTGCGCGCAGGCGCGCGAGATCGTCCTGCGTATCAATATCGGCAAAGATGCCCGGATCGTTCACTTCGATTTCCGTCACGGGATGCGCGTTCAGCAGCGCACGCGCGCCCTGGTCGCCGCGCAGTGCCAGCAGCTCATCCAGGTGAGGGCGCGCGAATCCGACCGGATGGCCGCGCCGGCCATCCATGACGGGAAGGGCGATGCCGGCGCCGGCCTGCAATGCCGCCACGATGCGCTTGACGGTGTCAGGCTGTACCAGCGGCATATCGGCCAAGGCCACCAGCCAGCCAGCAGCATCGGATGTGCGTAGCAATCCTTGGCGCAAGGATGCGCTCATCGCGCGCGCGGCGCCTGCTTCCAGCACCACGACTTCACAGCCGAGCGTACGCAGTACGGCCGCCAGCGCGTTCTCTTCCGCCACGACCGCCACAACCGGCAGCACTTGCAGCAGCGTGCGCGCCGCCGCTTGGGCGACGCTCGATACCTTGCCGCTGCCATCGGCGTGCGTGCTGAAGGGCTGGATCAGCTTTCCCTCGCTGGCATCAAAGCGCGTGCCGCGTCCGGCGGCCAGCAAGATGGCGATGCAAGCAGAGGGGGAGGAGGTAGAAGGAGGCGGAGACATGGAATGGGCGGTGAGTCGAAGCCGGCGCCGGTTCAGACCGGCATTGCGCCGATTCTAGCACCCATCCCGCGGCCTCCCGCGTGCAGGCGCGCAAGAGGCAGCATCACGCGGTCGCCGCCTCGTCCTCGTGTCGCAGCGGCCAGCGCATCAGGAACTTGGTGCCGCCCGCCTGCGTCGGGAAGCAGAACGCTTCGCCTTCGTGCGCCTGGGCAATCGCCGCGACCACGGCCAGTCCCAGGCCGCTGCTGCCCCCGCCGCCACCGGTCTTGCCGCGGCGGAAGGCCTTGAACACATAGGGCAGGAATTCCTGGGCGATGCCGGGCCCGTCGTTCTTCCACGCTCAGGTAGCAAAAGTTGTCCACAACGCGCGATGCGATCCGTATCTGTCCGGCCACCGCGTGGCGGTGCGCGTTTTCCAGCAAGGCCAGCAGCGCCTGGCGGATACGCACCGGGTCGCACGGCACGGGTTCGCTCTCCAGATCCAGCACCGGAATCTGGCCGCCCGCGCGCAGGGTGTCTTCGTACAGCGACAGCACGGTGGTGACTTCGGCCTCCAGCGTGGTGGAGCGCAGCTGCAGGCTCAGGTGGCCGCTGGCGGCCAGGCTCACCACGCGCAAGTCTTCGATCAGGCGCACCAGGTTTTCGACCTGGAACAGCAGGCTGCCGAACTGCTTCTGGTCCGGCGCGAACACGCCATCGGCGAGTCCTTGCAGGCGTCCGCGCAGGATGGTGACCGGCGTGCGCAGCTCGTGCGCGATCGCCGCATTCCAGAACGCCTGTTCCTCCGTCACGCGCTGCAACTGGTCGGCCAGCGCATTGAAGTCATCGGCCAGCATCGAGGCCTCGCCCACGTGGCGGTCGCCGGCAGAGGCGCGCGCAGTCAGGTCGCCCAGCGCGATGCGGCGGATGCTCTCGGTGACCGAATTGAGCGGCGTCAGGATGCGGCGCGAGAGATTGATCGCCACCAGCACCGCCACCGCCAGGCCCACCGCGGTGGTGGTGAGAATCCACACCCATTCCGGCGCCGACGGCACCATGGTGTTCTGCTCCATGAGCTCCGGCGAATACTTGGCGAGAAAGTAGTAAAAGATATACGACGTGATCACCACCAGCAGCGTGACGCCGAAGGCGATCGCCATCATCGACAGCACGATCTGCCTGCTCAGCCCGCCCAGTTTCATCCGTGGCTCCACAGCTTGTAACCGACACCGCGCACCACGGCCGGCACGCCGTGCACGCCCATCGCTTCGAGCTTGCGGCGCAGCTTGCTGATGTGGCTGTCCACGGTGCGTTCCAGGCTGTCGCCTTCCGGCAGGCAGGATGCCAGCAACTCGGAACGGCTGCTGACGCGCCGCGGCGCGCGGGCCAGGTGCACCAGCAGGTTGAATTCGGTGAGCGTGATCTGCAGCGGATGCTGGGCGCCGTCGATGTGCACGGTCACTTCGTGGCTTTCCAGGTCGATGTGGAATGGGTCCACGCGCAAGACCTTCTGTTGCGGATCGCCCGCGCGCAGGGTGGAGCGCCGCAGCACGGCCTGGATGCGCGCCACCACCTCGGCCGGATTGAAGGGCTTGACCACGTAGTCGTCGGCGCCGATGCGCAGGCCGGTCAGCTTGTCCACGTCCTGGTCCATGGCGGTCAGCATGATGACCGGGGTTTCGGCGCGCTTGCGGATTTCCAGCAGCACGCGCCAGCCGTCGATCTTGGGCATCTGCACATCCAGCAGCACCAGGTCGGGCTTGAGCGACAGGTGGTAGTCCAGCGCCTGACGGCCGTCGGCGGCGTGCGCGGTGCGCAGGCCGCTGCGCGTCAGATAGGCGATGAGGATTTCGGCGATATCGAGTTCATCTTCCGCCACCAGGATCAGCGGTTGCTGGGGCGGCGGCAGGTCGGAGGCGGGCAGGGAAAGGGACATCGGATAGTCTGCTTGATAGTTTGCTGAAAATAAGCGCGGAGCTGGGCGCGCTTACCGCGCATTGCCATGAGTGTTCGTCAGGGCGGGCCATGCGTCTTCCCGGGGCCGGAAAGGCGATGCGAGCGATGGCGGGACGGCGGGAAGACTCATCGTTAAAAAGCGGTAAGGCGAGTTATAGAGGCTTTATGCATGGCTGTCCACCTTGCCCGGGGCAGGCGGATCGGCGTCGGTCGCCTTGCGATCCAGCAGCCGGTAGGCGTAAAACAAGCCGGAGATGCGCAAGGCATCGAAATCCAGATACAGGCGCTGCGGTTCAAGATAGGTGCGGATCTTGTTGCCGTTGAGCAGAATCTGGACTTTCATCGACCAGCCTTCTTCCTGCTGCTGGCCGATGATGCGGATATCGTATTCGCCGTATCTGGCATGGTGAATCAGGGAACGTCTGTTATTGCGCTGGCCGCCGGTTTTCCCGAACAGCCTCAGATCATGACGAGGGCACATGGCTGGGCTTCCTGTTGAAGCGTGCAGTGTGCTCAAGTCAGGTGAAGATTCCTTTTCGGAAAGATGGAGGTTTGATGTCCTTGGGAAAGGGCCGGTGAATATCTTGATCTATTTGCCTTGCGACATTGCATTCGCACACACGACAGAACGGATGGGCCCCGACAAGGCAAAAGGGAGGCCGCCATCAAGGCGTCTCCCTTTCGCATCGCCGGCAGCCGGCAGTCTTACTTCGACAGCTTGGCGAGTTGCTGCGTCAGGTAGCTCTGGCGCGACTGCATCGTCGCCAGCGTGACGTTCAGGCGGTTGAACTGGTTGGTGTAGTTGTCCTTCATCGTCAGCAACCGCGAATTCACCGCGGTCTGCTGATCCGTCACCACCTTCAGGCTGGCTTGCAAGCCCTTGGTCTTGGTCGAGAGCACGCCCGAGTCGCCGACCACGTTATCCATCAGCTTCTGCAGCTTGGTCACGACGCCGTTTTCCGACGAGAAGAGCTGGCTGATGCCTTCGAAGTTCTTGTTGCCGGCATTGGTCAGCTTGGTCGCGTCCAGCGCCAGCGTGCCGTCCTTCTGGAAGGAAATGCCGACCTGCGACAGCGTCATCGCGCCGCCGTCGCCCATGGCGCCCAGCATGGCGCTGCGCAACTGCGACATGATGTTCTTGACCGCCGATTCCGCACCCAGCGGCGCCGAATTGTTGGCCTCGCCCTTGGTGGTCGATGGCGTCTGCTTGGTCATGGCAGACACCGCCTTGACCAGCGTGTTGTACGCCGAGACGAAGGTGTTGGCCGCGGTGGAGAGGCCGCTGGTGTCGTTGGTGACGGACAGCGTGAAGTTGTCGGCCGCGGTGGTGATCTTGGACAGGTTCAGCGTCACGCCGGAGATCACGTTGGTCACCTTGTTGGTGGGGCTGGTAACCGACACGCCGTCGATCGTCAGCTTGGCGTCCTGCGCCTTGGACAGCTGGCCCATGGAACTGCCGATCAGGCCGGCATAGCTGTCGGTGCCGGTCAGCGCCACCGGATCGGTGCCGGCGGGCGTGAGCACCAGGTGGTCGCCGTTGCTGTCGGTGGTGATGCTGGCGGTGACGCCGGCGTTGGCGTTGTTGATCGACTTCATCACGTCGTTCAGGCCGATGCTGCCGTTATTGTCCAGATCGGTCGGATTGATGGTGAAGGCCTTGCCGCCCACTTGCAGCGTGAGGTTGCCGGCGCCGTAGGTTTGCGTCGAAGGCACGCCGGCAGAAGTCACCGTGCCGCTCGGATCGAACGAGAACACCGAGAAGTTGCCGGTGCCGGTGATGCGCAAGTTGTTGGCCGCGCCGCTGTCCTTGGCGGTGATGACCAGGTGGTCGTTCTTGCCGTCGTTGACGATGGAGGCGTTCACGCCGGCCTCGCTGGCGTTGATCGCATCGCGGATGCCGGTCAGGGTGTTGGTCTTGGGCTTGATGATCGCGGTCGAGCCGTTGCCGGTCTTGATCGCCAGCACGCCGGATTCGAAGGTGGTGCCCGGGGCGATGCCCGCCGAACTCACCTTGGCCGCCTGGGCCAGTTGCGACACGCCGATGCTGTACTTGCCGGACGCCGCCTTGGTCGCATCGCGCGGCGCCTGGATCTGGGTGACCGTGCTGGCTGGCGTGCCGGAAGGATTGTAGGCCAGGCTGGCCAGGCTGTTGTTGGCCGTGATCTTGATGGTGTTGGCGGTGCCGCCGGTGTTCGATTCCAGCACCAGATGGTCGCCGCTGCCATCGGTGAGGATGGAGGCGGTCACGCCGGCCTTGGAGGCATTGATCGCATCGCGCACGCCGGCCAGGGTGGCGTCGGCCTTGAGCGTGACGAAGGTGGGCTGGTTGGTGCCGACCTTGATGGCGATCGAGTCGCCCGCGTTGAATACCTTGCCGGTCGGGAAAGCGGCCGACTTCAGCTTTTGCGCCAGGACCTTGGTGGACTCGTCAGTATTGATGTCGGCGCTGAACGGATCGGTGGTCAGGTTGGTGCCGGTGCCGGCGTTGCTCAGCGCGGTCTTTTGCGAGCTGAAGCTGGCCGAGGTCAGGCCCTTGAGCGCGTTCTGGTAGGTGGTCAGCGCGCTCTTGAGATTGCCGTAGGCCGAAATGAGCGTGTTGAAGCCGCTTTCCTTGTTCTTCAGCGGCGTGAGCTTGGACTTGCTCTCGACCGCGATCAGCTGGTTGACCAGCGTCGCGACGTCCAGCGGGCCGGCGGAAGTGGAAATGGAACCTGTGGAAGTTGCCATCGTTGACTCCTAAGTCAATACGTTTTGTTGTCTTGTATGCGCGGCCGGCGCAAATTGATCTTGCCCCCGTTTCACGGACACCCCTATAAGCGATTAACTATCGCAATAGGAGGTGGACGATGACCAAGAGCAAGGCAGGCAGAAAGGGGCAGGAGTTCAGCCTGGAGTTCAGGCAGCAGGCA
>WNDX01000216.1 GCA_009914615.1 Herbaspirillum frisingense | reverse complement strand
GCAGGCCAAGGCTCATGTGTTTGACTACATTGAGGTTGACTACAATCGGATCCGGCTGCACTCGACCCTGGGCTACCTCAGCCCAGAGCAGTACGAGCTGGCCAATGTCGCTTAGATAGGTGTCCGTCAATCAGGGGCAAGATCACTTCATGGCGGTGCTGTGGCTGGTGGCGATGATGGTGCGCCAGGGTTGGATCCGCCAATTGGCGGATCGCCTGCCGCTGGTGGTCACGGTGGGCAAGAACGGGTTGGTGTGCTTCGTGTGGGGCACGATGATTTCGCTGCTGGCCGACATCCTGCTGTACCTGGCCACCGACGGCCGGCCCGGCAACTGGTCAGGCCTGATGGCGGATATGGCCGCGATCGCCTCCATGCTCGCCATCGGCGCGCTGGCGCAGGCCTGGAAGGATTACCGCAAGCGCATCAAGCAGCGGCGGGGGCATGCGGCGCACGCACACTAGGCATGCGTGCAGGGCATGCTGAGTCGATGCGGATGCGTGCGCCCAAACAAAAACGGCGCCCGGATCATCGGGGCGCCGTTGTTGTTTGCCTCCCGCCCTGATCAGGCGTTGCCGCGGATGAACTCGGCAATCTTGGGACAGACGATCTCGCGCCAGCGGCGGCCCGAGAAGATGCCGTAGTGGCCTGCCTTGGGCACCGTGAAGTGCTGCTTGCGCGACTTCGGGATGCTGCTGCAGAGCTCTTGCGCGGCTTCGGTCTGGCCGGAGCCGGAGATGTCGTCCAGCTCGCCTTCGATGGTGAACAGGGCGACCGACTTGATGTCCTGCGGACGCACCGGCTTGCCTTCGATCTTCCAGGTGCCGCGCGCCAGGTCGAAGTCCTGGAACACCATCTTGATGGTTTCCAGGTAGAACTCGGCCGGCATGTCCAGCACGGCGTTGTATTCGTCGTAGAACTTGCGGTGGTCTTCGGCCGAGGCGTCGTCGCCGTCGCGCAGATGCATGTAGAAGTCCCAGTGGCTCTGGGCGTGGCGGCGCGGGTTCATGGCCACGAAGCCGGCGTGCTGCAGGAAGCCCGGATAGACCTTGCGGCCGAAGCCCGGATAGTTGGCCGGCACGCTGTAGATCACGGTGTTTTCGAACCAGGAGAAGGGCTTCTCGGTGGCCAGGTCGTTGACCGCCGTGGGCGACTTGCGGGCGTCGATCGGGCCGCCCATCATGGTCATGGTCTTGGGCAGCTTGGGATCGTTGGCGCTGGCCATCAGCGCGATGGCAGCCAGCACCGGCACGGTCGGCTGGCACACCGAGATCACGTGCACGTCCGGGCCGAGGACGCGGATGAAGTCTTGCACGTAGTACACGTAATCATGCAGATGGAACTCACCTTGCTCGACCGGCACCATGCGGGCATCGGTCCAGTCGGTGATATAGACGTCGTGCTCTTGCAGCAGGGCGCGCACGGTTTCGCGCAGCAGCGTCGAGTGGTGGCCGGACAGCGGCGCCACCAGCAGCACGGTGGGCTGCTTCAGTCCGGCGATCTGGCGCGCGCTCAGGTCTTTCTTGAAATGGATCAGCCGGCAGAAGGGTTTGGTCTCGACCACTTCCTCGACGATGCCGGTGATCTTGCCGTCCACTTCCACTTCGTGGATGTTGAATTGCGGCTTTTCGTATTCCTTGGACAGGCGGTACAACAGTTCGTAGCCCGCGGCGATGCGCTGGGAGAACGGCGTGTGGGCGAGCGGGGAAACCGGATCGGAGAACAGCTTGGCAGAGGTTTCCGCCCATTGCATCATGGGATTCAGAAACGCGCGGTTGAGTTCATGCAGTTGATAAAGCATAGCTGACCTTTATACAAGCGCTGGCTGGCGGCCTCTCCCGGCGGGGCGGCGGAGCTCGTGGCCCCGTTGGCGGCGGGAGTGGCGCGGAGCAAGCATGTGCAACAAACGTTTGGCGATGGTGTTACGCTGACAGGAAGCGTGTATTGCTTATGTGTCAACATGTCCTTGTTGCGACGCAGTAGGATAGCACGCTTTGCCGTGAGCCCTGATGCTGGTAAGACCAAAGACAGAAATCGCGCCGGAAAGTTTGCCGCGGCGCGACACATGAATCGCGCGGGCATGAAAAAAGCCCCTCCGGAGAGGGGCTTGCAGCGATGTTGCCGTGCGCTGCGGATGAGCTCCGCGGCGCCGCCGGGCGCGCATCGCTTAGTCGAACACCGGGGTTTCCACGCCCAGGATCTTGTGCAGCTTGGGCGAGGTGGTGGTGTACTGCATGTGGATCTTCTTTTCCGGGAAGATGTAGGGCGCGGCGCCGAAGGCGGCCAGCGCGGCTTCGTGGAAGCCCGACAGGATCAGCTTCTTCTTGCCCGGATAGGTGTTGATGTCGCCCACGGCGAAGATGCCCGGGACGTTGGTTTCGAACTTCTCGGTATCCACGACCTTCAGTTGCTTGCGCTCGATGTCCAGGCCCCATTCGGCGATCGGGCCCAGCTTCGGCGACAGGCCGAAGAACACCAGCAGCATGTCCAGCGGCAGGCGGCGGGTGACGCCGTCGGCGCCGGTGACCTTCACTTCGGACAGTTTGCCGTCCTTGATCTCGGTGCCGGTGACCTGGCCGATCAGCAGCTGCATCTCATACTGTTCGCACAGTTCCTTCATCTTGGCCACGGAGGCCGGCGCGGCGCGGAATTCTTCGCGACGGTGCAGCAGGATCACCGATTCGGCCTTGCCGACGAAGTTCAGCGCCCAGTCCAGCGCGGAGTCGCCGCCGCCGCAGATGACGATGTTCTTGCCTTCGAACAGCGCCGGATCCTTGACGCGGTAGAACACTTGCGAGTTCTCGAACTGGTCGATGCCTTCCAGCTTCAGGGTGCGCGGCTGGAACGAGCCCACGCCGGCGGCGATGAAGATGGTCTTGGTGATGAAGCGGGTGCCGGTCGAGGTTTCCAGGTCGAAACGGCCGTCTTCGCGCTTTTGCACCACGGTCACTTCCTGGCCCAGGTGGAAGGTGGGGGAGAAGGGCTCGATCTGCTTGAGCAGGTTGTCGGTCAGTTCCTGGCCGGTGCAGACGGGCACGGCGGGGATGTCATAGATGGGCTTGTCCGGATACAGCTCGACGCATTGGCCGCCGACCACCGGCAGCGAATCGATCACGTGCGCCTTGATCTCCAGCAAACCGAGTTCGAACACCTGAAAGAGGCCGACCGGGCCGGCGCCGATGATGACGGCATCGGCTTCGATGATGCCTTCAGCGGCAGCGCTCTTGACGTTGTTTTCCATGATTTTCTTGATATTCCTGTTTCAGTTGAGAGGTTTTTTCACACTCAATTGGCTAGAGGCGGACGCCGGTTCGCTGTGCGAGCGGTCTGCGGCGCTGGCGGCCGCAAGGCCGGCCCGGCATGCCGCGACGGTGAAAAATCCGGAAGACCGCGTCTTCCGCATGGTTTTACCCGCTGGTAAAACACAAACGGCTGCGCATCTGGCTGGGACGGTAAAGCTGCCTGGCTGGATGCGCAACCGCAATTCTGAAGGGACTGCCCGTTTCGAGTCTTGATGTGGCGCAGCGATCAGCGCTGCAGGTACTGCAGCTTGCCGGTCTTGTCCTTCCATTCCTCGGCTTCGGCCAGCGGCGCCTTGGTCTTGGTGATCGACGGCCAGTGCCGGGCCAGGTCGGCGTTCAGGGCGATGTACTCCTGCTGGTCGCCGGGCACGTCTTCTTCCGCGTAGATCGCGTTGACCGGGCATTCCGCGACGCACACCGCGCAGTCGATGCATTCGTCCGGATCAATCGCGAGGAAATTCGGGCCTTCGCGGAAGCAATCCACCGGGCAAACATCCACGCAGTCCGTGTAGCGGCAACGGACGCAGGAATCGGTGACAACGTGGGTCATAACTGTCCTATCTTTAAATTTTCTTCAAACCGATGGCTAACTGCGCCGCAATTGATGGCAATATGGCACGGTTAAAATCATTCTGCGGCCGGTGACGCGGTCTTTTTGCGGTCTTCCCTCCGCCATCGTGGCGCCCTTGGAAACACGCTGCGCAACCCGCTGCAAAGCCTTGTATTTTAAGGTAATTCGATTTTTCCCACAAATGAGGCTTATACAGATTACGTATAAGTAAATAAACAACGTAGCGATAAGACCAGCCGCCGCCAGGATCTTCCGGATTGCCGCAAACGCGCACGGAGCACGGCCGAGCGGCCCGCGGACGAACCGCCCGATTCAAGAAAAGGATGTCCCGGCGTGAACGCTGAACAGCCAAAGCAAGCATATCGTTTCCGATTTTCCCTCCTGCCGGCCGTACTCGGCCTGGCCGCCGCGCTGAGTTTCCCGCCGGCCGCGAACGCCGCCGAGCCGATCCGCATCGGCGAAATCAACAGTCACAACAAGCTCTCGCCGGTGGGGGAGGCCTATCGCAACGGCCTGGCGCTGGCGCTGGAGGAGGTCAACGCCGCCGGCGGCGTGCACGGTCGCCCGCTGGAGCTGGTGGCACGCGATGACGACGGCGACGCCGACCAGGCCGCCCGCAATGCCCGCGATCTGATCGGCAAGGAACGCGTCGAGGTGCTGACCGGCACCATGGTGTCCAACGTGGCGCTGGCCGTGGCGCGCGAGGCGTCGCGCGGCAAGACCGTGTTCGTGGTGGGCGACGCGCTGTCGGACGCCATCACGCTGGACAAGGGCAACCGCTATACCTTCCGGGTGCGCCCTTCGACCTATATGCAGGCCGCCATGCTGGCGGATCAGGCCGCGCGCATGCCCGGCCGTCGCTGGGCAGTGGTGGCGCCCAACTATGAATACGGCCAGAGCGCCGTGGCCAGCTTCAAGATGCTGCTCAAGCAGGCGCGCCCGGATGTCGAGTTCGTGGCCGACCAGTGGCCGGCGTTGGGCAAGATCAAGGCCGACGACGTGGCACGCGTGCTTCGCCAGGCGCGTCCGGACGGTATCTTCAACGCCACCTTCGGCGACGACCTGCAAAAGTTCGTGCAGGCCGGCAATCGCCAGCAACTGTTTGCCGGGGTGCGCGTGGTGTCCATGGCCTCGGCCGGGGCGCAGAGCCTGGATCCGGCGCAAAGCGAAGCGATCCGCGACTGGGTCGCCATCGGTTACCCCTGGGATCAGATCGCCACGCCCGAGCATCAGCGTTTCCTGGAAGCCTATCTGAAGAAATTCAGCCAGCGGCCGCAGCTCGCGTCGGTGTTCGGCTACACCACGATGATGGCCATCGCGGCCGGCCTGAAGAAGACCGACGGCGCCGACGGCGATGCACTGGTGGAGGCGCTGCGCGGCATGCAGTTGCAATCGCCGCTGGGGCCGATTGCCTTCCGTGCGCTGGATCAGCAAGCCTCGATGGGCGCCTTCGTCGGCCTGGTGTCGCAAAGGGATGGCCGCAGCAGCATGAATCAGTGGCGCTACCTGGACGGCGCGGGCTATCTGCCCGACGTCACTTACGTGCGCGGACGGCGCCCGGCCTCGGCCATGAAGTAGGCCCGCTCTTCGGCACGCAGTCTGTCGGCGCCGCCGGACCTGCAACACCCCAGGCCTCTCAAAGCCCCCTCAGCGCAGGGGGCTTTGCTTTGTGCGCCCAGCATGGGCGCACTCCTGCGGGTGCAAGTCCCGCCATGAGCTGGTCACAGTGAATGAAGTGAAGCGCAACTGCATGAGGGTGACCGAGTGTGGGAAGGAAGCGTGGAGCGTAAATCGCGAGCCGATGAACAAGAATCGCATAGAAGGCGC
>WNDX01000215.1 GCA_009914615.1 Herbaspirillum frisingense | reverse complement strand
CCCTCGGCCAATCGCAACGCATAGGCGATTTGCTCTTCGCTAAATCTCGATCGTTTCATGGCTACTCCTTGCCCGCTTCGGGGCGCTGAGAAGCAACCTTACCTCTAGTTTTGACCTGTACGGATATTCCGGGGGCAGGTCAAGAAAAGTGTCAACCTAATTCAGGACGGGTCAGACAGATGAAAAAAGCCGCTCCGGGGAGCGGCTTTTTTATCGCCCCTGCCAAGGCAAGGCTTACTCCACTGCCTTGACCATGTCTTCTATAACTTTTTTGGCATCGCCGAAGACCATCATGGTCTTGTCCATGTAGAACAATTCGTTGTCGAGACCGGCATAGCCGGCGGCCATCGAGCGCTTGTTCACGATCACGGTCTTGGCCTTGTAGGCTTCCAGGATGGGCATGCCGGCGATGGGCGACTTGGGATCCTTGGCCGCCGGGTTCACCACGTCGTTGGCGCCCAGCACCAGCACCACGTCGGCTTGCGCGAACTCGCTGTTGATGTCTTCCATCTCGAACACTTGGTCGTAGGGCACTTCGGCCTCGGCCAGCAGCACGTTCATGTGGCCGGGCATGCGGCCGGCCACCGGGTGGATCGCGTACTTCACGGTCACGCCCTTGTGGCTCAGCTTCTCGGTCAATTCCTTCAGCGCATGCTGGGCGCGCGCCACCGCCAGGCCGTAGCCGGGGACGATGATCACGGTCTCGGCATTGCCCATCAGGAAGGCGGCGTCGTCAGACGAGCCGGACTTGACGTTGCGCTGCTGCTGCGCGCCACCGCCGGCCGCCGCGGCTTCGCCGCCGAAGCCACCCAGGATCACGTTGAAGAACGAACGGTTCATCGCCTTGCACATGATGTAAGACAGAATCGCTCCTGACGAACCCACCAGCGAACCGGAGATGATCAGCATCGAGTTGTTCAGCGAGAAGCCGATGCCGGCCGCCGCCCAACCGGAATAGCTGTTGAGCATCGAGACCACCACCGGCATGTCGGCGCCGCCGATGGGAATGATGATCAGCACGCCCAGCACGAAGGCGATCGCGGCCATGATGATGAAGGGCAGCCAGTTCTGGGTCAGCACGAAGATGACGCCGAAGCCGATCATGGCGATCGCCAGCAACAGATTCAGGAAGTGCTGACCGGAGAAGTTCACCGGCGCGCCCTGGAACAGGCGGAACTTGTATTTGCCCGACAGCTTGCCGAAGGCGATCACCGAACCGGAGAAGGTGATGGCGCCGACGAAGGTGCCGATGAACAGTTCCACGCGGTTGCCCAGCGGGATCGCCTGGCCATGGCCGGAAATGCCCAGCGCCCAGGGTTCGGCCACTGCCGCCACGGCGATGCAGACCGCCGCCATGCCGATCAGCGAGTGCATCGCCGCCACCAGTTCGGGCATCTTGGTCATTTCGACGCTGCGCGCCAGGTAGGCGCCGATGCCGCCGCCGACGATCACGCCGGCCGCCACCAGCACGTAGCCGATGTCGCCGGAGGCGTTGGCGCCTTCGCTCTTGAGTTTGACGATCAGGGCCAGCGTGGTCAGCACCGCGATCACCATGCCGGCGATGCCGAAGCTGTTGCCGCGGCGCGCGGTCGAGGGATGCGACAGGCCCTTCAGGGATTGGATGAAACAGATCGATGCGATCAGGTACAGCAGGGTGACGAGGTTCATGCTCATGGTCATGCCCCCGCCTTTTCCGCCTTGGCCTTCGGCTCTTTCTTCTTGAACATTTCCAGCATGCGCTGGGTCACCATGAAGCCGCCGAACACGTTCACCGCGGCCAGCGCCACCGCCAGCGTACCGGCGATGCGTCCCACCGGGCCTTCGGTCAGGCCGGCGGCCAGCATGGCGCCGATGATGATGATCGCGGAGATGGCGTTGGTCACCGCCATCAGGGGCGTATGCAGCGCCGGCGTAACGGTCCAGACCACGTGATAGCCGACGTAGATCGCCAGCACGAAGATGATCAGGTTGATGATGGTGTGGCTGACTTCCATGTTGCTCCTCTCGTTCCTCTCGTTATGGCGCGACGCCGGAGACCGGCGCCGCGGGTCAGATCGCCAAGGGTCAGATCGCTTTCAGGCTGGTCATGCGGTTCTTGTCGTCCACGAAGACGACCTTGGGCTTGTAGTGCGTGACTTCTTCATCGGACATCGGTGCATAGGTGCAGATGATCAGCAGATCGCCCAGGTGCGCCAGGCGGACCGCCGCGCCGTTGAGCGAGATTTCGCCGCTGCCGCGCTTGCCGCGGATGGCGTAGGTGGAAAAGCGTTCGCCGTTGTTGACGTTGTAAAGCTCGATCTTTTCGAACTCGCGGATGTCGGCGGCCTCCAGCAGATCCTCGTCAATGCCGCAGGAGCCTTCATAGTTGAGGTCGCATTGAGTGACCGATGCGCGGTGGATCTTTGCGCGCAGCATGATGCGTTGCATGTACTTCTTCCTTCTATTGCGTGGGTTGATTAACTTGCAGCCGGCCGCGGCCGGCGAAAACGGATGATGCCGGGGACGGCGGCGCGCGACATTCGCCGCGCCCCTGCCCCGGCGCGGTCATTTGCGCAGGATCTCGCCGCCCTGGCACAGCAGCGTGGCGGCCACGATGTCGTCTTCCTTGTTGATCACCAGCCGGCCTTCGCCGTCGATGATCAGTTTCAGGAAATCCAGCACGTTGCGCGCGTACAGCGCCGAGGCATCGGCCTCCACCAGCGCCGCCAGGTTGCCTTCGCCGATGATGTGCACGCCGTGCCTGATGACCGTCTTGCCCGGCTCGGACAAGGGGCAGTTGCCGCCCTGATCGACCGCCATGTCCAGGATCACCGAGCCCGGCTTCATGGCTTTCACGGTGTCCTCGCTGATCAGCACCGGCGCCTTGCGGCCAGGGATCAGCGCGGTGGTGATGATGATGTCGGCCTGCTTGGCGCGTTCGTGGACCAGTTCGGCCTGGCGGCGCATCCAGTCGGGCGGCATGGGGCGGGCATAGCCGCCCACGCCCTGGGCGATTTCCTTTTCTTCATCGGTGATGAAGGGTACGTCCAGGAACTTGGCGCCGAGCGATTCGATCTGTTCCTTGACCGCCGGCCGCACGTCCGATGCCTCGATCACCGCGCCCAGGCGCTTGGCCGTGGCGATGGCTTGCAGGCCGGCGACGCCGGCGCCCATGATCAGCATGCGCGCGGCCTTGACCGTGCCGGCCGCAGTCATCAGCATGGGCATGAAGCGCTGGTAGGTGTTGGCGGCCATGATCACCGCCTTGTAACCGGCGATGTTGGCCTGCGACGAGAGGACGTCCATCGACTGCGCGCGGGTGGTGCGCGGCGCGGCTTCCAATGCGAAGGCGGTCAGCCCGGCGGCGGCCATGGCCGCGATGTTGTCGGCATCGAAGGGATTGAGCATGCCGACAACCACGGTGCCGGCCTTGATCCGTGCGCGCTCTTCCGCACTGGGCGCGCGCACCTTGAGGAGGATTTCGGCGGTGTACACGGCATCGGCGCTGCCGATGCTGGCGCCGACGGCGACATAGGCTTCGTCCGGAATGCTGGACTTCACGCCCGCCCCCGATTCGACCATCACCTCGTGCCTGGCGGCGACCAGTTTCTTGACGGTCTCGGGCGTGGCCGCGACACGCGTTTCTCCGTCCCGGCTTTCGACGGGGATGCCTATCCTCATTCAAAGCTCCTTGTTGTCCTTGTTGTGGATCATTGTGGATTCTTACCGGAATCTTACACGACAAAATTTAAAGCCCAACAATTTTGCCCGGGTACTCGGCTACAGTCGGAATCCGCACCGTACGGGGCTTTGCGCTGAAGAGTCCGCGCCGACGCGGTAAAATGTCGGATTAACGAGGTAATCAATGTCTGAAGTCTGGAAACCCTCGGTCACCGTGGCCGCCATCATCGAGCGGCAGGGCCGCTTTCTCATGGTAGAGGAATACAGCGGCGACGCCATTCGCATTAACCAGCCCGCCGGCCACCTGGAACCGGGCGAGTCGCTGGTGCAGGCGGTGGTGCGCGAGGCGCTGGAGGAATCGGCGCATGTATTCACGCCGACAGCGCTGGTGGGCACCTATCTGTCGCGCAATGTGTCTTCTTCGCGCGGCGGCATGAGCGTGACCTATCTGCGCTTCGCCTTTGCCGGCAGCGTCGGCGAGCCGCTGGAACAGGCGCTGGACGAAGGCATCCTGCGCGCGGTCTGGATGACGCGCGATGAGCTGGCCGCCTGCGCGGAACGCCATCGCAGTCCGCTGGTGCTGCGCTGCGTGGACGACTATCTGCGCGGCCAGCGGGCGCCGCTGGCGCTGGTGCATACGGATCCCAGCGCCCTTGGCGCGCTGCCGGACGATTGAAGCATTGATTCCCGCCATCTACGGGCAAATATCATGGGCAAGAAAAGAGTAGTCATCGGCATGTCGGGCGGCGTGGATTCGTCGGTTTCGGCATGGCTGCTGAAGGAACAGGGTTACGAAGTCATCGGCCTGTTCATGAAAAACTGGGAAGACGACGACGATTCGGAATACTGCTCGACGCGCGAAGATTGGATCGACGCCGTCAGCGTGGCCGATGTGGTCGGCGTCGATATCGAAGCGGTCAACTTCGCCTCGGAATACAAAGACCGCGTGTTCGCCGAATTCCTGCGCGAATACCAGGCCGGCCGCACGCCCAATCCGGACGTGCTGTGCAATGCCGAGATCAAGTTCAAGGCTTTCCTGGATCACGCGATGAAACTGGGCGCGGACCTGATCGCCACCGGCCACTACGCGCGCGTGCGCCAGAACCCGGCCGGCAACTTCGAGCTGCTCAAGGCGCTGGACGCCAGCAAGGACCAGAGCTATTTCCTGCATCGCCTGAATCAGGAGCAGCTGTCGCGCACCGTGTTCCCGCTGGGCGAAATCCACAAGACCGAAGTGCGCAGGATCGCCGAGCAACTGCAACTGCCCAACGCCAAGAAGAAGGACTCGACCGGCATCTGCTTCATCGGCGAGCGGCCGTTCCGCGAATTCCTGAACCGCTATCTGTCGTACAAGCCGGGCCCGATCAAGACCGCCAGCGGCGAGACGGTGGGCGAGCACGTCGGCCTGTCGTTCTATACGCTGGGTCAGCGCAAGGGGATCGGCATCGGCGGCCTGAAAGCGCACCAGAACGCGGACGGCCACAGCGACGCTTGGTACGTGGCGCGCAAGGATGTGGAAAACAACACTCTCTATATCGTGCAGGGACATGATCATCCCTGGCTGCTCTCGCCCACCCTGTCGGCCGGCCAGATCAGCTGGGTGGCGGGCAACGCACCGGACAAGGAAGCGCTGTCGGCCAAGACACGCTATCGCCAGGCCGACGTGCCCTGCGGCTTCAACGCGGGCAGCGGGCAGTTCTCGCTGCACTTCGACACGCCGCAATGGGCGGTCACGCCGGGCCAGTCGGCCGTGCTGTACGACGGCGACGTCTGTCTGGGCGGCGGCATCATCGAGACCGGAGCCGTCGCGGGATAAACTTCCATCCAGGCAACATTCAAGCAACAAAAACACGCCCCGCCAGCGATTTCGCTGCGGGGCGTTTTCTTTGTGCGCCCAGCATGGGCGCACTCCTGCGGGTGCAAGTCCCGCCATGAGCTGGTCACAGTGAATGAAGTGAAGCGCAACTGCATGAGGGTGACCGAGTGTGGGAAGGAAGCGTGGAGCGTAAATCGCGAGCCGATGAACAAGAATCGCATAGAAGGCGC
>WNDX01000214.1 GCA_009914615.1 Herbaspirillum frisingense | reverse complement strand
TGACCGTGGTAGCCAATACTGCTCGCGCGAGCACCGCGCCCTGTTGGAGCAATACGCTTTGATCGCCAGCATGAGTGCCAGAGGCAACTGCTACGACAACGCAGCAATGGAGAGTTGGAACCACAGTCTGAAGGTCGAGGCCATCCATGGTGAACACCTCGCCACACGGGAGCAGGCCAAGGCTCATGTGTTTGACTACATTGAGGTTGACTACAATCGGATCCGGCTGCACTCGACCCTGGGCTACCTCAGCCCAGAGCAGTACGAGCTGGCCAATGTCGCTTAGATAGGTGTCCGTAAATCAGGGGCAAGATCACATCATGGAACGATTGCAGGCCGGCAATGAAGCTCCGACGGAAGACTCCATTGCCTTCTACCGCCACGCACTGGGCGTGCAGGTGGTCCGGCGCACCGAACTGGCGCAGGGGCTCTATACGATGAACGACCTGGCGCCGCCGGGCGAGGCGCCGACCTCGGTCGAGATGATCCGGCAGGTCCGCCGCAACGGCTGCAACCTGGCCTACATCGTGCCCGACGTCGAAGCCGCCTGCCGCAAGCTGCAAGCCTGCGGCGCGGTGATCTGCAAGGGCCGGCCGCAAGGCTCGGTGGCGCGCGCCTGCTCACCGGTCGGCTTGCCGGCGGAACTGATACAGAGCCACGCCGCGCCACGGCGCGTGCACGCCTGCTGACGCAACAACTCAGGGATTCCCCGATGGAGAAATGACAACTCCGGGTCTAGCATCTGACTAAACGATCAACGAGGCTGGAATGATTCCCGACAAGTACTACGTAGCCTATCGGCATGCGCACATCATGAAGACGCTGGGCGACCTGGCGGAGCAAGGAGAAGACGTTTCCCTGCTGCTGGACATCGCCGTGAAGAACGGCCTCGCTTCGTTGCGGTTCCACGGCTGCACGCCGGACGATGCGCGGGCGCTGCTGGTGGACGCGGTGCAATTCGAATTGACCACTTCCAAGCGCGCGGTACCGAAATGCCGCGCGGCGCTGGAAGCCGTCATGGGCCTGACGCATTAAGCGCCGGAACCGATTCGCGCGCCGTACGGGACGGCGCGCCCGATGCAAAGGAGAGCGCCATGACCAGGTTTCGTGTGACATATCAGCTGCAAGGCGAATCTCTTTCGGAACAACTGCACCTGGAAGTACAAGGCGACATCTCCGGCTGCGACGACGTCCTGTGCGCGCTGGGCGCCCACCTGCGTCCGCGCGAGCCCTGGCCCTTCGTGGTGGCCACGGCCCCGCTGGCGGAGGACGCCGACCTCACCGAACGGGCGGTGCGCCTGCATCGCGCCAAGGCCGCCTGCAAATACCTGGACCTGGTCAACGTCAGCTACCTGATCGAAGGCCGCCCGCTCGAAGTCTTTTGCTGAACGCCTGAACGACTGCCGCCGCTTCCATCGGCGGCACCCCGTTCATCCCATGTGCGGCACGCCGATCACCCGTCCCGCCCGCCCGGCTAGCAGGCCGAACAGTCCCATCACCACCGATACCGCGCCGCAGATGGCGAGTACCGGGTTCCAGTTGCCGGTGGCGTCATGGATGCGCCCCACCATGATGGGACCGGCAGCCGCCATCAGGTAGCCCACGCTCTGCGCCATCGCCGACAGCGAGGCCGCCTGCTGCGGCGTGCTCACGCGCGTGCCGACGAAAGCCAGGCCGAGGATGAACACCGCCCCCGTACCAAAACCGAACATCGGCACCCAGACAATGGACGCGCCCGGCCACACGATGAGGCCGATCACGCTGACCACGGTCGCCGCCGACGTCCCTGCGGCGAGCAGACGCTGGTCCCGCATGCGCCTGACCAGCGGCACCAGCAGCAGGCCCGGCACCGCGGTCGCCAGTTGCAGCAGGCCGTGCAGATTACCGGCCTCGACCGCGCTGTGACCGTTGGCGGCAAGGATGGACGGCAGCCACGCGGTGACCACGTAATACACAAAGGAATTGGAACCGAGGAACAGCGTCACCTGCCACGCCAGCGCCGAACGCCACATCGAACCGGCCTTGGCGGGCGCTGCCGCCGGCGGCGTATGCCTGGACAATTGCGGCAGCCACACCAGCATGGCGATCAGCGGCAACACGATGAAGGTCGCCAGCGCCCACGACCAGCCGAAGCGCTCCGCCATCGGCACCGCGCACACCGAGCCCAGCGCCGACGCGCCGCCCATGGTGAGCGCATAGATCGCGGTCAAGCGCGTAAGGTCGTCGGGAAAATCGCGCTTCAACAGGCTGGGCAGGAGCACATTGCCGCCGGCGATGCCGCAGCCGATCACGCAAGTACCGATCAGCAACGCCGGCACCGAGCCGGTGGAACGCAACACGATGCCGGCAGCCACCAGCGCGAGCGCCAGGAACAGCGTACGCTCCAGGCCGGCGCTGCGCGCCACCCACGCCGACAGCGGCGAGACCAGGGCGAAGCAGGCCAGCGGCAGGGTCAGCATCAGCCCGGCGGTGCCGGCATTCAGGCCGAAGGCGTGCTGCAGGATATCCAGCAGCGGGCCGACGCCGGTCACCGGCGCGCGCAGGTTGGCGGCAATCAGCAGGATGCCGAGGATGAGCCAGCCGGCGCTGGCGGTCATGCCGCGACGGGTGGAGGTGGCAGCAGCTTGTTTCATGGAAAGCAGGCGCGATATCAAGGATGGCCAAGCTTACCCAATTGCCGCCCGCGCGTATTTGGCTACAATGCCAGGATATTGCTAAAAACCGCCAACCTGGATGCGCCATGCCTTCCCTGCACGCCTGCCTCGTCGATCACGACCCCGACCATCTGACGGCCGCGGTCACCGCCTTGCACGTGCATACCCGGGAGAACGAACGCGAGAAACCCTTCCATACGCATCGCAAGGGCCAGTTGGTGGTGGCCCTGCACGGCGCGGTGACCTGCGAGACCTCGCAAGGCATGTGGATCGTCCCGCCGCAGTCCGGAGTGTGGGTACCGCCCGGCGTGGCGCACAGCAATCGCGTGACGGCCGACGGCCAGGTGTGCTTCCTATTCATCGATCCCCAGGTCGCGGCGATGCCTGACTCATGCTGCACGATGGCGCTCAATCCCCTGCTGATCCAGATGATCCGCCACCTGGCCGATCTGCCGCAGGACTACGCACCGGGCGACCGCACCGCGCGCCTGGCCGCGGTACTGGTGGAAGAGCTGGAACACATGAAGATGCAAAGCCTGCCGCTGCACCTGCCCATCCCGCAGAACTCGCGCCTGCGCGACATCGCGCGCCGCCTGGCCGAACATCCCGCCGACCGCAGCACGGTGGCCGACTGGGGCGGGCGCTGCGCCATGAGTGAACGCAGCTTCGCGCGCTTCGTGCAGGCCGAGACCGGCATGACCTTCGGCCGCTGGCGCCAGCAGATCCATCTCATGGTCGCGCTCCAGCAACTGGCCTCGGGCGCCTCGGTGCAGCGCGTGTCGCAAGACCTCGGCTATGACTCGGTCAGCGCCTTCATCACCATGTTCAAGAAAACCCTGGGGAAGCCACCGGCCCGCTATATCGCGGAACGGCAGGCGGCCTGACGCGGTCATCCGATTACGCTCACTCTGCTCGCCTCCCTCATGGAAACCGAACTCAAACTGCTGCTCGATCCCGCTCACACCAAGGCCCTCATCAAGCATCCGCTGCTGGCGCGCCACGCGCAGGCCGCGCCGCACACCAAGGACCAGACCGGCACCTACTTCGACACACCCGACCTGCTCTTGCGCCGCAACGACGCGGGCCTGCGCGTGCGCCGCACCGGCAAGGAATTCATCCAGACCCTCAAGGCCGGCGGTGGCGTCAGCGGTGGCTTGCATCAGCGCAACGAGTGGGAGTCGCCGGTGATCGGCGAACTGCCCGACCTGGCCGTGCTGCGCGAGATGGTGCCGGCCGAAGCGCAATGGGCCAGCAAGGTCTTCACGGCCGAGGCCGCGGCGCAGATCCGCCCCATCTTCGCCACCCACATCAAGCGCATGCTGTGGGACCTGACGCTGGCCGACGGCTCGGAGGTGGAATTCGTGCTCGACCAGGGCACGGTCGAGCACGGCCAGCGCAATGTCGCGGTCTGCGAAATCGAACTGGAGCTCAAGAGCGGCGATCCGTTGTCGCTGTTCGACTTCGCCCTGCAGCTGATGCAAGACATCCCCCTGCGCATCGGCATCCAGAGCAAGGCCCAGCGCGGCTACACGCTCTACCACCTGAGTGAGGGCGGCGCTGCCCGGGCCACCTCCGCCACCAAAGCCAAGCCGCTGCACCTGACGCGCAAGATGGGCCTGGAACAAGCCTTCGGCGCCATCGTCGGCAACTGCGTTGAGCAGATCCAGGCCAACGACATCGCCGACGGCGACCCGCAAGATGTAGAACGCCTGCACCAGATGCGTGTCGGCATCCGCCGCCTGCGCTCCGCCTTCACCCTGTTCCGCGACGTGATCCCGCTGCCCGACGATCTGGCCGGTGAATTCGAGTGGATATCCGAACGCATCGGCGCCGCCCGCGACTGGGATGTCCTGGCCGGCACCACCCTCGCCGCGCTGCCGCTGGATCAGGTCGGCGCGATCAACCTCAATGCCGTGCGTGACGCCGCGCGCAAGCAGGCCGCCGCCATGCACAAAAGCGCGGTGGACGCCGTGGCCTCGACCCGCTACACCGCATTGGTGCTGCAATTCAGCCGCTGGATGCTGGGCGCGCAATGGCGTACCGCAATGAACGGCGAACAACTGGAACAACTCTCGCAATCGCTCTCCCGCTTCGCCCGCGACATGCTGCGCCACGACGAAAAACGCATGAAAAAGCGTGGCCGCAAGATGGAAGAAGACCCCCGCTCGCGCCACCGCACCCGCATCGCCGCCAAGAAGATGCGCTACGACACGGAATTCTTCCAGGCGCTCTACGGCGAGAAAAGCAGCCGCCCCTACATCAAGGCGCTATCGCGGCTGCAAGATCAACTGGGCCTGCTCAACGACGTCTCGGTGGCCGACGGCCTGCTGGAAGAATTGCAGAAAAAACACCCGCCGCTGGCCGCCAGCATCTCCTACGCACGCGGATTCCTGGCCGCGCAAGCCACCGATGGCGAAGAAAAGACCAGGCGGCTGTGGAAGAAATGGAAGGCGCAGGAGTTGCCGCTATAGGGCTGTGTCTTGTCTTGATCGCGCCGGCCGCGATACGCCGCTTTGCGGCTACTCAGCTCGAACAGATGCAGGAGAGGCGCGACGAACGACGCTGGGTCCCGGCGTGCGCCGGGACGACGGAGAAGAGAGAACAGCGCCATGATGAAAAGAAGCATGGCGATGATTGAGGCAATTGCGAACCACAGGCGTCGAAGACGAGAGATGCCCCTGCGAAGTCAACGACGAGAGATGCCTCTGCGAAGTCAACGACGAGAGATACCCTGCGAAGTCAACGACGAGAGATGCCTCTGCGAAGTCAACGACAAGAGATGCCCCTGCGAAGTTAAAGAGGAAAAATGCCCAGCAAAGCCGAAGGCGAGCGCCCCTCCCGATGCCGCAGGCGAGGCGTCCGCCTTTCCCCCTTGTGGGCCAGCCGTCGGAGCGCGGTAAAAAATGGATCAGAAGGGCAGTCGGAGCGCAGCGACTCTGCCCTTCCCATTTTTTACCGCGTTCCGACGGGCACCCTCCGCAGGAGGGCTGGCACTTAGGGGGCCGTTTTCTTTGCTTACTTTCTTTGGCGGGCTGTATAGACCGGTGACATAGGTAACACGTGTGTCGGGACATAGGTAACACTTCAATCGTAGACATCATCTTGTCGCAAATCAATTTTGGCGAAGCGCTGATGAGCGAAGTACAACTCGAACACGCCG
>WNDX01000213.1 GCA_009914615.1 Herbaspirillum frisingense | reverse complement strand
TGCCTGCTGCCTGAACTCCAGGCTGAACTCCTGCCCCTTTCTGCCTGCCTTGCTCTTGGTCATCGTCCACCTCCTATTGCGATAGTTAATCGCTTATAGGGGTGTCCGTGAAACGGGGGCAAGATCAGGTCACCCAGATCAATACCCGTTACACCATCCTGGAAGGGCTGGACGGCATCGAATCGGTGCTGCCGAATGAACTATTCGTCTCCAATCCGGTACAGAACTATTCCTTGACGCATCGCATTGTACGTTTGTCCACACAACTTACAATTCTGTACCAGGATGACGTCGAGACCGTCTTGTCGATCATGGAACAGGCCGCACTTACGGTGCAGCGGGTTTCCCAGCAAACCGCACCGCAGGCCTTGCTGATCAAGATCGGCGCGGACGGACTGGATCTGGAACTGGGGTTCTGGATCACCGACCCGGAAAACGGGCGGCTCAATGTGTTGTCCGATGTCAATAGGGCAATCTGGAAAGCGTTCAAGGAGCACGGCGTCGAGGTGGCGCATCCCAAGCGCGATATCCGGATCATGGACGAGCGGAGTTTCCGCCAGAGCACTGCTCGGGAAAATCCTGATGGCCCAGACGCGAATAATTCGCGTACAATACGCGGCACTTAAAAGAAAATAAAACCATTTTGACGGAACAAGTTCGTTGTCCGATAGTTGTTTTCTATTTGGAGTAGTGATGATTCTAGATGCGATCCTCGACTTTGTTGCTAACGGCTTGCTGCACGCGAGCGGTTGGCAGATTGTCATTTACACATTGGTGATGACCCATATCACCATCGTGGGCGTGACGCTCTACCTGCATCGTTGCCAGGCGCATCGCGCGCTCGAACTGCACGCGATCCCCAGCCACTTCTTCCGCCTGTGGCTGTGGATGACCACCGGCATGGTGACCAAGGAATGGGCCGCCATTCACCGCAAGCACCACGCCAAGTGCGAAACCGAAGAAGATCCCCACAGCCCGCAGACCCGCGGCATCAACAAGGTGATGTGGGAAGGCGCTGAGCTCTACCGTAATGAGGCCAAGAACGCCGAAACCATGGAAAAGTTCGGCCATGGCACCCCGGACGACTGGATCGAGCACAACATCTACAGCAAGTACGGCTGGCAAGGCGTGGGCATCATGCTGATCATCAACGTGATGCTGTTCGGCGCCATCGGCCTGACGATCTGGGCGATCCAGATGGCCTGGATTCCGTTCTGGGCAGCCGGCGTGGTCAACGGCCTGGGTCACTTCTGGGGCTACCGCAACTACGATTGCAACGACGCTGCGACCAACCTGTTCCCGATCGGCATCATCATCGGCGGCGAGGAAATGCACAACAATCACCACACCTTCGGCACCTCGGCCAAGTTCTCGGCGAAGTGGTATGAGTTCGACATCGGCTGGATGTATATCCGCATCCTGGAAACCTTCGGCCTGGCCAAGGTGAAGAAGGTCGCACCGGTGCCCAAGTTCGACAGCAAGAAATCCGTCATCGACCTGGATACCCTGCAATCGGTGATCTCCAACCGCTACGACGTGACCGCCAAGTACGCCCGTTCGCTGAAGCATGCCTGGAAGGATGAGCTGGATCACCTGATCGAGAAGGCCAAGCTGGAATCGCGTTTCCTGAAGTCGTCCAAGAAGCTGCTGCAGCGTGAGCCGGCCAAGCTGGAAGACGGCCAGAAGCAGCAGCTGTCGGAGCTGTTCGCGCACAGCAAGGCGCTGCAGACCATGCACGAAATGCGTATCGAGCTGGGCGCTATCTGGGAACGTTCGCACTCCACCCGCGAACAGTTGCTGCAACAGCTGCAAGACTGGTGTGCACGCGCCGAGGCCTCTGGCGTGCAGGCCCTGCGTGAATTCGCCCTGCGCCTGCGCAGCTACGCCTGATCCGATACCGGACGACCGCCGACGCCAAGTCGGCAGGCAATCGACAAAACCCCGTGGATTCATCCGCGGGGTTTTTGTTTGGGCATTCGGTTCGAGGGGATTTGTTTGGCCGGGCTATTGGGGAAAGCGTTGTGCCGGTTGTGTGCAAGGGAGAGATCGGGAGCCCGAGCCGGGATGGGCGGGCGTAGAATGCATCATGCCATTCACCCACCGGGCAATCCTGGAGGTGAATCTGCGCATGCGGTGTGCGGCGCGGCATGTGACCGGTCCGCAGCTAGGCCGCGAATCGCGCAGGCAATAAAAAACCCCGCCATGGCGGGGTTCTTCATCAAGAGCGGATCAATTACTTGATCTTGGTCTCTTTGTATTCAACGTGCTTACGTGCCTTCGGATCGAACTTCATGATGGTGATCTTTTCGGGCGTAGTACGCTTGTTCTTGGTGGTGGTGTAGAAGTGACCGGTACCTGCAGTCGACTCCAGTTTGATTTTGTCGCGGCCGGATTTCGCCATGATAGATTTCCTTTACTCTGCTAATTAGACTTTTTCGCCACGAGCACGCAGATCGGCCAGAACGGCATCGATGCCGATCTTGTCGATCACCCGCAGGCCGGCGTTGGACAAACGCAGCGAAACCCAGCGGTTCTCGGATTCGACGAAAATGCGGCGGTTCTGCAGGTTGGGCAGGAAGCGACGCTTGGTCTTGTTGTTTGCATGGGAAACGTTGTTGCCGACCATCGGCCCCTTCCCGGTGACTTGGCAGACACGTGCCATGTTAGTGCTCCTTAAAAATTTCCGAATTTGGGAAAAAAGAGAGTATATGGAAAAAACATCGATTTTTCAATGACTTGCAGAAAATAATTGTGTCAAGGATTGTTGGGTTGATTTAACAATTTGATTCCAGCGGTATTCCGTGCACCAGGTCTTTGCCGAAAAATCCTTATTTCACAAGGACTTAGGGCGACAGTCTCCCGTTCCGCCTCAGATCTGGCCATGGTCGGCAAACGAGTGCAGGCGTGTGCCGGCCACCACGAAATGATCCAGCACGCGCACATCCACCAGTCCAAGCGCTTCCTTCAGCTCCGCAGTGAGCGCCAGGTCGGCCCTGCTGGGTTCGGGATCGCCCGAGGGATGATTGTGGGCGAGGATGACCGCGGCGGAATTGTGGGCCAGCGCTGCCTTCACCACTTCGCGCGGATAGACGCTGGCATGGCTGAGCGTCCCGCGGAACAGTTCATCGGCTGAAATCAGCCGGTTGCGCACGTCCAGGAACAGCACCACGAAACATTCATGCGCCTTGTTCTTGAACAGCAGCTTCAGGTATTGCCCGACCGCCTGCGTCGAATTGAGCAGCGCGCCGTCAGCGAGCGTTTCGTGCAGCGCGCGCCGTGACATTTCCAGCACCGCCTGCAATTGCGCGTATTTGGCAGGCCCCAGCCCGTTGGCCGAGGAAAAATCCTGGAGTCCCGCGCCGAACAGCGCATCCAGTGTGCCGAAGCGCTGCAGTGTCTCACGCGCCAGATCGACCGCGCTCTTGCCGGCCACGCCCACGCGCAGGAACACCGCCAGCAATTCGGCGTCTGACAGGACGGCCGCGCCCTGCTGGATCAGCCGCTCGCGCGGCCGCTGGTCTTTTGGCCAATCGGTTATTGCCATGTCGTCATGATAGAGAAGAGGGAAAGGGGCCGATGTGCTTGCGCAGGATCAAGAAAATCCTGCGACATCAGGGGGATAGCCGCGTCGCTGGCCATGCGCGCAGCGGCGCGCCGGGCAAACGTGGCTTACAATAGCGGGTTATTGTGCATCTCTGATTTTCCTTTCATGTCCAGCCCATCTGTTCCCGTCGTCACCGACAGCGCTTATCTCACCCTGCATTACCGTCTGGCTTCGCTGGAGGGCGAAGACATCGTCAGCACCTTCAACGAAAACCCGGCGACGCTGCAGTTCGGTCAGGGTCAGTTGGCGCCGTTCCTGGAAGCCTGCCTGCTGGGTTTGCCCGAAGGCGCCCACCAGACCTTCGAGCTGCCGCCCGAGCAAGCCTTCGGCGAGCGCAGTGATGAGCTGATCCAGCGCATCTCGCGCGCTACGCTGGAAGAGAATTCGTCGATGGACGAGGATTACCGCGTGGGCGACCTGGTCGATTTCGCCGCGCCTGGAGGCGGCCGTTTTGCCGGCATCCTGCGTGCGATCGATGATGATGGGGCTATCTTCGATTTCAATCATCCTTTGGCCGGCCAAACGCTGAAGTTTGAAGTGAAAATCATTGGGATTCTGTAAGTCGCTCACACATTGGCGACACAGCGCTAGAGAAGTTTTGAATCAAGGAAGCCACCATGGATAAAGCGGAATCCGAAATCCTGCTCGCCCAGCCGCGCGGTTTTTGTGCCGGTGTCGATCGCGCCATCGAAATCGTCGAGCGCGCGCTGCAGCAGTTCGGCGCGCCGATCTACGTGCGCCACGAAATCGTTCACAACGCCTATGTGGTGAGCGACCTGCGTGCCAAGGGCGCGGTCTTCATCGAAGAACTGGCCGACGTTCCGGCCGGCAACACCGTGATCTTCTCGGCCCACGGCGTCTCCAAGGCGATCCAGGCGGAAGCCGCCGAACGCGGGCTGACCGTGTTCGATGCCACCTGCCCGCTGGTGACCAAGGTTCACATGGAAGTGGCCAAGATGCGCCGCGAAGGCCGCGAGATCATCATGATCGGCCACGCCGGCCACCCCGAGGTGGAAGGCACCATGGGGCAGACCGAAGAGGGCATGCACCTGGTGGAAACCGTGGAGGACGTGCAAAGCCTGCAGGTGACCGATCCCACACTGCTGGCCTACGTGTCCCAGACCACGCTGTCGGTGGACGATACCGCGGAGATCATCGCCGCGCTGCGCGCACGCTTCCCCGACATCGCCGAGCCCAAGAAGGGCGACATCTGCTACGCCACCACCAACCGCCAGGAAGCGGTGAAGTTCATGGCGCCGCAGGTGGAGGTGGTGATCGTGGTCGGCAGCCCCAACAGCTCCAACTCCAACCGCCTGCGCGAACTGGCCGAGAAGAAGGGCGTCCCGGCCTTCATGATCGATAATGCCGCGCTGATCAATCCGGAATGGGTAATCGGCAAGCAGCGCATCGGTGTGACCGCCGGCGCATCGGCGCCGGAGGTCTTGGTGCAGGCAGTGATCGGCCGCCTGAAGGAGATCGGCGCGCGCAGTGTGCGCGTGCTGGACGGCATCGAGGAAAACGTCACCTTCCCGCTGCCCAAGGGCCTGAGCGCGCGCACCGCCGCGGAAAATGCGGCCTGAGGATCGACGCAACAAGCGCCATCGTCGCGGCGTGAATGATCGGAAAAAGGCTTGCTGATGCAAGCCTTTTTCATTGGGGGAATATTTTTTGCATAAAAGCGACGGGATTCACTGGTCTTACCGCAATTCTTATGTAACAGCCTCGTCTTTTGTCTAGCTTGTGTGCCCGTTCTGCGTATAATTCCGCACCAATATCGACGTGCCACCCAAAAGGCAGGCACGCGCAAGCCCTCTTCAAGCGGGGCACGGCGCCGCCAACGCGGCGTAACAGGAGACAGGGAGACCCCACCATGCATATCCATATGCCGACCGGTTCGCGCCGGCACCTCCGGCGTTCCAGCCTGAAGCGCATCTTCCGCATCCGCGGCGACAGCGGCTGACCCTTCCGATTCTTCCCGCACCGTTTCTTCCTGCCAGGGCAGGGTGGACGTCGTCTTTTATGAAGGCCGGGATCGCCATCCCGGTAGGCGGGAACGAATTTTGCTCATCCGCATGCTTTCGCGAAGCGCCGGTCACCCGGCCGGCGGTCGCGGTTTTCGTTATTTCAGATTGAAGAGTTATTCATGGACATTTTCATCCAGCAGATCATCAACGGATTGGTGCTAGGCAGCATGTACGCGCTGATCGCGTTGGGCTACACGATGGTGTACGGGGTGCTGAACCTGATCAACTTCGCGCACGGCGAT
>WNDX01000212.1 GCA_009914615.1 Herbaspirillum frisingense | reverse complement strand
GGCTGCACTCGTTTCGGCGCCTGAAGATTCGTTACGAACGCTATGCTCATATCCACGAAGCCTTCCTGTCATTGGCTTGCGCCTTGATTTGCTGGACCCGGTTAAAACAACTTTTAAAATAATTTCGCAACAGCCTCTAAGTCTTCATACCTTCGCAGGAAGGCGGCGGCATGCCGCCGTCTCGTTCTTGCCCGATCCTCTGGCATCCGGCCAGGATGCACCCCCAAAAAACAATAATTCCTCGACGTTCATATCAAGATGGAATGCCAAAAAAGCACTTTCCGGATAGAAAAACAACAACCCGCAAAATGTCAGCGCAAACATAGAAATTATTTGAGGCACATCAAAGCACCACCCGATATACTTCAGCCTTGCCCAGCAAATCCCGAGATGTAAACGTAACCGCAAGGATTCATTCCGAGCCCGGCCGCTTTGCATTTCCCTTCAACGCGTGGTGTTGTCACGCTGGCAAGTTGCGGCAAGCGTTGTATCGACGCTCCTCCATGGACGTCACTGGTTACGCCGATTGCAGCCAACGACGGCTCCGGTCGGTATTTGCACAATTCCACGTTCCGCTTTTTCTCAAGAACAAGAACACTTATGGCTATCGATATGTCTGTTGCGCCCCGCGCATCTCTATTTCACCGATCGGTCGGTGCAAAACTCACCGCCCTGACCGTCGCCCTGGTCGGCGCCATGTTCGTCATCGCGCTGATGCTGATCACCTACTCCGCCTCGCGCATGGTCGAGAAACGCTCGATCGAGCAGATGAGCAACGAGACGCGCAGCGTGTCGCACATGGTCGAAATGTTCGACCACTCGGTCAACAGCCAGGTGAACCGTTTCTCCACCATGTTCGGCAACGAATTCGCAGGCAAATTCACGCTCGACGAAGGCCGCACCATCCAGATCGGCGACCGCGCCACGCCGGCGCTGCAAAACGACGGCAAGGACCTGAACCTGGACTTCAGCATCCCCGACCGCTTCACCGCCGAAACCGCCGTGACCGCCACCATCTTCGCCAAGACCGGCGACGACTTCGTGCGCGTCTCGACCTCGCTGAAGAAGGAAAACGGCGAGCGCGCCATCGGCACCCTGCTGGATCGCGCCCACCCGGGCTACGCGGCGCTGAAGGCCGACAAGTCCTATAGCGGCCTGGCCACGCTGTTCGGCAAGCAATACATCACCAAGTACGTGCCCATGAAGGATGCCGCCGGCCAGATCATCGGCGCGCTCTACGTGGGCATCGACATCTCGCCCGACGTGAAAGCGCTGAAGGACAAGATCAAGGCCCTGAAGATCGGCGACACCGGCTTCTTCTACGTGCTCAACGCCAAGGAAGGCAAGGATCAGGGCGTGATGATCGCCGGCGCGCCGCGCGACGGCAAGGAAGAAGGCGCCAGCCTGCTGGACCTGAAGGACGCCGCGGGCGACAGCTACATCAAGACCGTGCTGGCGCAGAAGCAAGGCTCGCTGCACTACACCGCCGCCGACGGCCGCAAGAAGATCATCGCCTTCACGCCCTACCCGGGCTGGAACTGGATGATCGCCGGCGAAACCTACGTCGATGAGATCACACGCGAAGTCAATTCCATGCGCAATATCTACATCGGTTTCGGGCTGCTGTTCCTGGCCGTGCTGGGCGCGATCCTGACCGTGATGGTCAGCCGCATGGTGTCGCGCCCGCTGGATGCGGTCTGCGAAGCCGCCGACCGCATCGCCGGCGGCGATCTGACCACCCGCCTGCACGTGCAGCGCGCCGACGAGATCGGCCGCCTGATGGGCGCCTTCAACGGCATCAGCAAGGGCTTGTCGGAAGTGGTGTCCAGCGTGCGTGCCGGCACCGAAGAGATCAACACCGCCGCCAGCGAAATCGCGGCCGGTAATCTGAACCTGTCCTCGCGCACCAAGCAGCAAGCCGGCGCGCTGGAAGAAACCGCCTCGGCCATGGAAGAGCTGACCTCGACCGTCAAGCAGAACGCCGCCAACGCCGTGCAGGCCGACGACCTGTCCCGTTCCGCCTCCGACGTCGCCAGCCAGGGTGGCGAAGTGGTCGGTAAAGTGGTGCAGACCATGGACGCCATCAATACCTCCTCGCAGCGCATCGTGGACATCATCAGCGTGATCGACGGCATTGCCTTCCAGACCAACATCCTGGCGCTGAACGCGGCGGTGGAAGCCGCCCGCGCCGGCGAACAGGGCCGCGGCTTCGCCGTGGTGGCGACCGAAGTGCGTACACTGGCCCAGCGGAGCGCCAGCGCCGCCAAGGAAATCAAGGAGCTGATCGACGCCTCGGTGCAAACCGTGGGCGCCGGCGGCCAGCTGGTGGCCCAGGCCGGCTCCACCATGAGCGACGTGGTCGCCAGCGTGCAGCGCGTATCCACCGTGATCAGCGAAATCAGCACCGCCAGCCGCGAGCAGAGCGAAGGCATCGACCAGATCAACCGCGCCATCGCCCAGATGGACGAGACCACCCAGCAGAACGCCGCCCTGGTCGAAGAAGCCGCGGCGGCGGCCCAATCGCTGCAGCAGCAGGCCGAACGCCTGGCGGCCGCGGTCAGCACCTTCCGCATCTGACGCCGGCGCACCCGCCCGCGGCCAGCCGGTCCGCGGGCGGCGGTATAATCCCGCCATGAACGCACCGCTTTCTCCCACCTCCGCCATCCCGACCCATCGCCCCATCCAGGCCCTGCCGGATCAACTGATCTCGCAGATCGCCGCCGGCGAGGTGATCGAGCGCCCGTCGGCGGTGGTCAAGGAGTTGCTGGAAAACGCGCTGGACGCCGGCTCGACCCAGATCACCGTGCGCCTGGAACAGGGCGGCGTCAAACGCATCGCCATCACCGACAACGGCCGCGGCATCCCGCCCGACCAGTTGCCGCTGGCGCTGGCGCGCCACGCGACGTCCAAGATCGCCTCGCTGACCGACCTCGAAAACGTCGCCACGCTGGGCTTTCGCGGCGAAGCATTGGCCTCGATCGCCTCGGTGGCGCAACTGACCGTCACCACCCGCACCGCCGATGCGCCGCACGCCTGGGAAATCACCGGCTCGCAGTTTGGCACGGTGTCGCCCGCCTCGGGCGCGCAAGGCACCACCATCGACGTGCAGGACCTGTATTTCAATACCCCGGCGCGCCGCAAATTCCTGAAATCCGAACAGACCGAATACGGCCACTGCGCCGAGGTCGTGCGCCGCATCGCGCTGGCGCGGCCGGACGTCAGCTTCTCGCTGTCGCACAACGGCAAGACCGTCGATCACTGGAACGTGGGCGAATTCGCCAAGCGCAGCGCGCACATCCTCGGCGACGAATTCGCCAATGCCCGCCTGCCGCTGGATGAAGCCGCCGGCCCGCTGCGCCTGCACGGTTTCGTCGGCCTGCCGACCGCCTCCAAGGCGCGTGCCGACGGCCAATATTTCTACGTCAACGGCCGCTTCGTGCGCGACAAGCTGCTCACCCACGCGGTGCGCGCGGCTTATCAGGACGTGCTGCACGGCGATCGCTATCCCTCTTACGCGTTGTCGATGGAACTGGACCCGGCGCTGGTGGACGTCAACGTCCACCCGTCCAAGATCGAAGTGCGTTTCCGCGACAGCCGCGCGGTGCACCAGTTCGTCTTCCACGCGGTATCGCGCGCGCTGGCGCAGACCTCCGCCACTTCCTTCGGCAATACGCCAGCGCCCCAACCCAACCAGCCGGCCGGGGGCGCACCGCTGCCGTGGATTCGCGAACAGCAGCAGCAAAGCTTCTCCAGCCAGTTCGCCGAACAGCCGCGCCCGTTCTCCTTCGGCGGCAACGGTGGCATCGGCGTGCGCCAGAATTCGGAAGCCTATGGCGCCATGTTCCGCGGCGATGCGGGCGGCGACGGCGCCAATCCATCGCCACTGAACCAAGCCCGGCCCCAGACCGCCTACAGCGCGACGCCCATGCAGGCACCGCAGGAAATGCCGGCCGGCGACTTCCCGCTCGGCTTCGCGCTGGCGCAACTGCATGGCATCTACGTGCTGGCGCAGAACAGCGCCGGCCTGGTCGTGGTGGACATGCACGCCGCGCACGAGCGCATCCTCTACGAGCAACTGAAGAACGCCCTGGACGGCAACGAAATGTTCGTGCAACCGCTGCTGATCCCGGTGACCTTCTACGCCGACGCGGTCGAGGTCGGCACTGCCGAAGAACATCAGGAAACCCTGTCGTCGCTGGGCTTCGACATCGCCGTGATGTCACCCACCACGCTGGCGGTGCGCGCCGTCCCCGCGCTGCTCAAGAACGCCGACGCCCAGACCCTGGCGCGCGACGTGCTGCGCGACGTGCGCGAATACGGCGGCTCGCGCGTGTTGCTGGAGCGCCGCAACGAACTGCTCGGCACGCTGGCCTGCCACACCGCCGTGCGCGCCAATCGCAGCCTGACCATCCCAGAGATGAACGCCCTGCTGCGCCAGATGGAAGCCACCGAACGCTCCGACCAGTGCAACCACGGCCGTCCGACCTGGAGCCAGATGGCCTTGTCCGACCTGGACAAGCTCTTCCTGCGCGGCCAATAACGTCATGCCGGCAGCACGTCCTCTGGCCGTGGCCATCATGGGGCCGACCGCCTCCGGCAAGACCGCGGCGGCCCTGGAAATCGCCCGCCGCATCCCCAGCGAAATCATTTCCGTGGACTCGGCCCTGGTCTATCGCGGCATGGACGTCGGCACCGCCAAGCCCAACCCCGAAGAACTGGCCGAAGCCCCGCATCACCTGATCGACATCATCGACCCGGCCGACGCCTATTCCGCCATGCAATTCCGCCAGGATGCATTGCGTCTGGTCATGGAAATCGCCGCGCGCGGCAAGCTGCCATTGCTGGTGGGCGGCACCATGCTCTACTTCAAGGTGCTGCGCGACGGCCTGGACGAACTCCCGCAAGCCGACCCCGCATTGCGCGCCCGGTTGGACGAAGAAGCCGCGCGCGTCGGCATGCCTGCCATGCACGCCAAACTGGCGACGCTGGACCCGGCCAGCGCCGCCCGCCTCAAGCCCAACGACAGCCAGCGTATCCAGCGCGCGCTGGAAATCACGCTGCTCACCGGCCAGCCGATGTCATCCCTGCTCTCGCAAAAGGCCGCCGAACCGCTGCCCTTCGACCTGCTGCCGTTGGCGCTGGAACCCTCTGACCGCGCCGTGCTGCATGACCGTATCGCCCTGCGCTTCGACCTCATGCTGGGCGGCGGCGCCCTAGAGCGGGAAGTGCAAACCCTGCGCGCCCGCGGCGACCTGCATCTCGGCCTGCCCTCGATGCGCTGCGTCGGCTATCGGCAGATGTGGGAATACCTGGACGGCGCCATCGACGCCGGCGAGATGCGCGAAAAAGGCATCGCTGCCACCCGCCAGTTAGCCAAGCGGCAACTGACCTGGTTGCGCTCCATGCCGGATCGCATCGTGATCGATTGCAACAGGGCATCGGCCACGGAAGAGGTGCTGGCAGAGGTGGAAAAAGCCCTGGCTGGGCGCGCCGCGGTCTGACAACCGCCCGGAAAGGCGCCTGCAACAGCGTCCTGGCAAATAAACATGAAAATGCGCGATCTCTATTGACAGATTCGAGCAAAGTCCATATAGTTGCGGGCTTGCTTCTGGTGATATAGCTCAGCTGGTTAGAGCACAGCACTCATAATGCTGGGGTCGGTGGTTCAAGTCCACCTATCACCACCAGACACTGATTCGAAGAAGTCCAGTAGAGTCCGGAAACCCGCTAAAACCCCATGTTTTAGCGGGTTTTTTGTTTTCTGGCGTTCGGTGGCGTCCGTTTGACCTGCCCCCGGAATATCCGTACAGGTCAAAACTAGAGGTAAGGTTGCTTCTCAGCGCCCCGAAGCGGGCAAGGAGTAGCCATGAAACGATCGAGATTTAGCGAAGAGCAAATCGCCTATGCGTTGCGATTGGCCGAGGG
>WNDX01000211.1 GCA_009914615.1 Herbaspirillum frisingense | reverse complement strand
CCCTCGGCCAATCGCAACGCATAGGCGATTTGCTCTTCGCTAAATCTCGATCGTTTCATGGCTACTCCTTGCCCGCTTCGGGGCGCTGAGAAGCAACCTTACCTCTAGTTTTGACCTGTACGGATATTCCGGGGGCAGGTCACTCAAAAGCCAAGCTGGCTTCCATGGAGCGTAAGTATGCCTGCCGGCGGTCCTTTGTGCGAAGGCTTTGGACGATCTTTGGTTTGGAAACGTGCGGAAGGAGAATCTTGGGGACGAAGAGGCGGAGGTAGAACGTGCCGTGCTTGTCTTGGTAGGTATTGCGCATGAAGTTCCGTAGGGTGGAACTTGCAGGCATTCTAGAAGTGCTAGACCGACTGCTAGAGTTGGTGCTAGACCGATCAGCTTTTCAGCTTCGTAAGTCGTTGATTGTGAACGGCTTTGGGAATTTGGGGTGGCTGATGGGACTCGAACCCACGACGACAGGAATCACAATCCTGGACTCTACCAACTGAGCTACAGCCACCGTCGATGTGCGGATCAGACTGCTATCCGTCACTAGTGAAGCAAGCGATTATACAAAGTCCTGGGGGGAATGGCAACACTATTTGCGATCGCGCTGGAAAAAGCCGTGAATCGCCGCGTCAAGCGCCGCCGCTTTGCTGTTGCAGGGCGTGGACAGGCGGATCCAGCCGCAGCAAGCCACGGAAGGCCTGTTCCAGTGTGGAGCGGCTGGCCGTGGTGTAGCCGCACAGCGAGCCCGGCCCGTTGGCGGCGAGCAGCGCGTCCGGTTTCCAGCAGTCGCAGCAGTTGCCGGGTCACGGCCTGGCCGGTATCGACGATGGCGGCTTCCTTGCCGGCCAGCCGGCGGCAAACCCCGTCGATGGCTTCGCGCACGAAAGGATAGTGCGTGCAGCCCAGCACCAGGGTGTCGGCGCCCTGTTCCAGCAGCGGCGCCAGATAGCGCTCCAGCAACCCCACCGTCGCTGGCGAATACAGTTCGCCTTTCTCGATCAGATCCACCAGGCCGACGCAGGCTTGCGGCAGGAAGCGCACGCGGTACTGGCTTTGCATCTGCTGCTGCAAGAGCGCGAAGCGCTTGCTGGCCAGCGTGCTGCGCGTGGCCAGCACGCCCACCGTGCCACTCTGCGTGAGTTGCGCCGCCGGCTTCAGTCCGGGTTCGATGCCCACCACCACCAATTGCGGCCAGCGCGCGCGGATGGCCTGGATGGCGGCCGCGGTGGCGGTATTGCAGGCTACCACCAGCGCCTTGACGCGCTGACCGACGAAGAAGGCGGCGATCGCCAGCGAGCGCTCCACGATCTCGGCTTCGGTCTTGTCGCCATAGGGCGCGTAACCGGAGTCGGCGAAGTAGAGCAACTGTTCGCGCGGCAGGGCGGCATGGATATGGCGCAGCACCGACAGGCCGCCGACGCCGGAATCAAAAATGCCGACCGCGGCGTCGGCTGCGGTCGGCATCGAGGGGGCGGTGGACAGCACCGCGGAAGAAGCGTCGTAACCGGCTTGACTCATGTTGCTGCGCGTTCTCCTGCGGTGCGGCCTGGCTCAGGCCGTGGTGACGGGGATCTTGGACAGGGACACGCTCTGGGCGATCTTTTCCTTCCACTCGGCGGGACCGGTGTTGTGCACCGAGATGCCGTTGGCGTCGACCGCCACGGTCACGGGCATGTCCTTGACGTCGAACTCGTAGATCGCTTCCATGCCCAGGTCGGCGAAGCCCAGCACCTTGGCCGACTTGATCGCCTTGGACACCAGGTAAGCCGAACCGCCCACCGCCATCAGGTAGGCCGACTTGTGCTTCTTGATCGCCTCGATGGCGGCCGGGCCGCGCTCGGACTTGCCGATCATGGAGATCAGGCCGGTCTGTTCCAGCATCATGTCGGTGAACTTGTCCATGCGGGTCGCGGTGGTCGGGCCGGCCGGCCCCACCACTTCGTCGCGCACCGGATCGACCGGGCCGACGTAGTAGATCACGCGGTTGGTGAAGTCCACCGGCAGCTTCTCGCCCTTGGCCAGCATGTCCTGGATGCGCTTGTGCGCGGCGTCGCGGCCGGTCAGCATCTTGCCGTTCAGCAGCAGGGTCTGGCCCGGCTTCCAGGAGGCGACTTCTTCCTTGGTCAGCGTGTCCAGGTTGACGCGCTTGGACTTCTCGGTGTCCGGCACCCAGTGCACTTCCGGCCATTCCGACAGCGACGGCGGTTCCATGTAGGCCGGGCCCGAACCGTCCAGCACGAAGTGGCCGTGGCGGGTCGCGGCGCAGTTGGGGATCATGGCCACCGGCTTGGACGCGGCGTGCGTCGGGTGCATCATGATCTTCACGTCCAGCACCGTGGTGAGGCCGCCCAGACCCTGGGCGCCGATGCCCAGCGCGTTGACCTTCTCGCACAGCTCGATGCGCAGCTCTTCGGTCTTGTTGTTGGGGCCGCGCTTCTTCAGCTCGTACATGTCGATGTCATCCATCAGCACTTCCTTGGCCATCAGCATGGCCTTCTCGGCGGTGCCGCCGATGCCGATGCCCAGCATACCTGGCGGGCACCAGCCGGCGCCCATGGTCGGCACGGTCTTCAGGACCCAGTCCACCAGGTTGTCGGAAGGGTTGAGCATGACGAACTTGGTCTTGTTTTCCGAGCCGCCGCCCTTGGCCGCGATGCGCACATCGACCGTGTTGCCCGGCACCAGCTCCATGTGGATCACGGCCGGGGTGTTGTCCTTGGTGTTCTTGCGCTCGAACTGCGGGTCGGCCACGATGGAGGCGCGCAGCACGTTATCCGGATGCATGTAGCCCTGGCGCACGCCTTCGTTGACGGCGTCGGCGATGGAACCGGTGAAACCTTCGAAGCGCACGCCCATGCCCACCTTCAGGAACACGTTGACGATGCCGGTATCCTGGCAGATCGGACGCTTGCCTTCGGCGCACATGCGCGAATTGGTCAGGATCTGCGCGATCGCATCCTTGGCGGCCGGGTTCTGCTCGGCTTCATAGGCGCGCGCCAGGTGCTGGATGTAGTCCACCGGGTGGTAGTAGCTGATGTACTGCAGCGCGGCGGCTACGGATTCGATGAGATCGTCTTGCTTGATGATGGTCATGGCTGGTTCTCTCGGGGTTTGGAATAGGGCGCCGTCAGTGCGGCTTGTCGGCCTGGTCGGACGGCGGCGCGGGATGTGCCATCAGCCTGTCGCAATAGGCGATGGCCAGGGCGGACACAAGGAAGGTCACATGGATGCCGGTCTGCGCCAGCAGCGTCTTGGCATCGTAGAGGTTGGCGTTGATGAAGGTCTTCAGCAGGTGGATCGACGAGATGCCGATGATGGCCGTGGCCAGCTTCACCTTCAGCACCGAGGCGTTCACGTGCGACAGCCATTCCGGCTGATCCGGGTGGCCTTCCAGGTTCATGCGCGACACGAAGGTCTCGTAGCCGCCCACGATCACCATGATCAGCAGGTTGGAAATCATCACCACGTCGATCAGCGCCAGCACCACCAGCATGATGGTCTGCTCGTTGAGTTTTTCCGGACGCGGCGCGCCGGCGATGGCCACGGCGTCGAGGATGTGATCCAGTGATGCGGCGTTGCCCATGGCCGCGCCGATCAGATCCGACAGCTCGACCCAGAAATGATAGACGTAGACGCACTGCGCCAGGATCAGGCCCAGGTAGAGCGGCAGCTGCAGCCAGCGGCTCATGAAGATCAGGTTGGGCAGGATGCCGATCTTGCGGGGGGAGGGGGTTCTCGGATCTTTCATGAATGTCAACGTGCGCTGGGTTCTGGCGAAGTATGGCTGGATCCGATTATTCCCGAGATGATCGGCTCGAATTTGGGGCCGTATTTTACACGCCCTTGACCCCGATCCGCCCGACCGCCGACGAGAAATCCCCGATTCAATGCGAGCCCGGCGGTGCCTGCGGGAAACACAGGCCTGTGCCAAAATGAGCAAATGTTGATCTGAACATAAGGGCATCATCGCAGTCTCCGTTATCGGAGCTTTGCCGACAACGCATCTTTCATGCTTTCGCGGGCAGTGTCCGGCTCCTCGCCAGGCCTTGCGCAGCGGCGTTCCCGCCCGGGAACATTGCCAGTTGTGTAAGGACTGAGTAAGTGAAGCGGCCTATGTTCTGCGGAAAGCAAAAACAAACCTTGTGGAGACTACCGTGGCAGACATCGAAACTTTCAAGCAAGAGAATCGCGTATTTGCACCCCCCGCCGAACTGGCCAGGCATGCCGCCATTTCCGGCATGGAAGCCTACCAGGCGCTCAACGCCGAATTCGAGCGCGACTACGAAGGCACCTGGGCCAGGTTGGCCAAGGATAACCTGAAGTGGAACCAGCCCTTCACCAAGACCCTGAACGAATCCAACGCCCCGTTCTACAAGTGGTTCGAAGACGGCAAGGTCAACGTTTCGTATAACTGCCTCGACGTCAACCTGGACAACGGCAACGCCGACAAGACCGCCATCATCTTCGAATCCGACGATGCCAAGGTCACCCGGGTCACCTACCGCGAACTGCACCAGAAGGTCTGCCAGTTTGCCAACGGCCTGAAGTCGCTGGGCATCAAGAAGGGCGACCGCGTCGTCATCTACATGCCGATGTCGGTGGAAGGCGTGGCCGCCATGCAAGCTTGCGCGCGCATCGGCGCCACCCACTCGGTGGTGTTCGGCGGATTCTCCGCCAAGTCGCTGCAGGAACGCGTGATCGACGCCGGCGCCGTGGCCGTGCTCACCGCCGACTACCAGGTGCGCGGCGGCAAGCAGCTGCCGCTCAAATCCATCGTCGATGAAGCGCTCGCCATGGGTGGTTGCGACACCATCAAAAACGTGATCGTCTACCAGCGCGCCGGCGCCGAGATCAACTGGGTCGAAGGCCGCGACCGCTGGCTATCCGACGTCGTCGCCAACCAGCCCGACGCCTGCGAACCGGAATGGGTGGACGCCGAGCACCCGCTGTTCATCCTCTACACCTCCGGCTCCACCGGCAAGCCCAAGGGCGTGCAGCACGCCTCGGCCGGTTACCTGCTGTGGGCCGTGCTGACGATGAAGTGGACCTTCGACATCAAGCCCGACGACGTCTACTGGTGCACCGCCGACATCGGCTGGATCACCGGCCACACCTACATCGCCTATGGCCCGCTGGCCGTGGGCGCCACCCAGATCGTGTTCGAAGGCGTGCCGACCTACCCCAACGCCGGCCGCTTCTGGGACATGGTCGCGCGCCACAAGGCCACCATCTTCTACACCGCGCCCACGGCGATCCGCTCGCTGATCAAGGCCGCCGACGCCGACGAGAAGGTGCACCCGAAGCAATACGACCTCTCCACCCTGCGCATCCTCGGCTCCGTGGGCGAGCCCATCAATCCGGAAGCCTGGATGTGGTACTACAAGAACGTCGGCAATGAAAAGTGTCCGATCGTCGATACCTTCTGGCAGACCGAAACCGGTGGCCACATGATTTCCCCGCTGCCGGGCGCAACCCCGCAGGTGCCGGGTTCGTGCACGCTGCCGCTGCCGGGCATCACCGCCGCCATCGTCGATGAAACCGGTAACGACATCCCCAACGGCAACGGCGGCATCCTGGTCGTCAAGCGCCCGTGGCCGTCGATGATCCGCACCATCTGGAACGATCCGGAACGCTTCAAGAAGAGCTACTTCCCCGAAGAACTGGGCGGCAAGATCTACTGATCTTGCCCCCGTTTCACGGACACCCCTATAAGCGATTAACTATCGCAATAGGAGGTGGACGATGACCAAGAGCAAGGCAGGCAGAAAGGGGCAGGAGTTCAGCCTGGAGTTCAGGCAGCAGGCACTGTTGCGAGCGGCCACAGAAGGGGTAACCACGGTGGCTCGTGATCTGGGGTTGCAGCCTGCCCAGCTGTACAGTTGGCGCGCCCAGGCGCGGCGGCACGACCAGGACGATCAGGCACAACGCTTGGAGTTGGCCGAACATGCACGGCTCAAACGTGAAGTGGCGCGGCTGGAGGAGGAGAACGCTTTCCTAAAAA
>WNDX01000210.1 GCA_009914615.1 Herbaspirillum frisingense | reverse complement strand
TGAGAACCTCTATATTCTCACTTTGGGCACTCGATGCCGCCGGAACGTGAGGATCCACCTCTTACCGCAACTCCCTCACTTCAACTTTAGCATCTCGCCCTTACGGGGGAGGCGTCCATTCCATTTCCTATTTATTCCGTTCAGTGAAATACAAATTCTCTAAAGCCGCACCCGATTCCATCCAGCAAACCGAGCCTTCCATGAGTAGCAACAATGACGACGATGCGGCCGCTGCCGCCCTCCCTGTCAACGGCATCCAGCGCACCTTCGCGGTATTGCGCGCCCTGGCCGACGCACCGGCGCAAGGCATGCGCGTGACGCAGGTGGCGAAAAGCGTGGGTCTGACGCAAGGCACCACCCATCGCCTGCTGCAATCGCTGGTGACCGAAGGCGTGGCCGAGCAGGATGAGCGCAGCAAGCTGTATCGCCTGGGCATGGATCTGTTCTCGCTGGCCGCGCGCGCCGGCAACGCCTCCGACTTGCGCAGCCTGTGCCGACCGGCGCTGCTGCGGCTGTGCGGCAGCCTGGGCGACACCATGTTCCTGCTGGTGCGTTCGCGCTTCGATGCGGTCTGCGTGGATCGCGTGGATGGCCCCTTCCCGATCCGCGCCTTCACCGGCGATATCGGCGGCCGCGTGGCGCTGGGCGTGGGCCAGGGCGCGCTGGCCATCCTCGCCTTCCTGCCGGAGGACGAACGCGAGGAAGTGATCCGCTATAACGTGCCGCGCCTGCGCGAATTCGGCGTATATGACGAGGTCTATCTGCGCACCGAAATCGAGCGCGTGCGCGAGACCGGCTATGCCGCGCGCCAGGCCGGGCTGCTGGATGGCATGGCCGGCCTGGCAGTGCCGCTGTTCGACAGCAGCGGCGGCATCGTGGCCGCGCTCAGCGTCGGCACGCTGACCTCGCGCCTGACCGAAGAACGCCTGCCGACCGTGGTGCAGATGCTCAAGCGCGAAGCGCAATCCATTTCCCGGCGCATCAATCCTTTCGATCCGGCCCTGCGCCGCCCCATGCAATCATCCAATCCCGCCCTGGAGCCCAAGTCATGACAGTTGCAAGCAAACCCATCCTGCTGGTCAAATCCGGCGGCGAAGCCGCCCTGCCCGAATGGCGCGCCAGCTTCGCCGAGTTCGCGCCGCAACTGGGGCTGGAAGTGCGCGGCTGGCACGATGCCGGGGTCGATCCGCTGGCCGTGGAATATGCGCTGGTATGGCAGCCCGATGCCGGCCGCCTGGCGCAATACCCTAACCTGAAGGCCGTCATCAGCAGCGCCGCCGGCGTGGACCACATCCTGGCCGACCCGCAGCTGCCGGATGTGCCCATCGTGCGCATGGTCACGCCCGAGACCCAGCAGCGCATGGCGGAATTCACCGTGATGAGCAGCCTGATGCTGCTCAAGGACATGCCGCGCATCATCGGCCAGCAGGCGCGCGCCGAATGGGTCGAGTTTTCCACGCCGCGCACCGCGCTGGAGACGCGCGTGGGCGTGCTGGGACTGGGCGCGCTGGGGCTGGCCTGCGCCCGCATGCATGCGCAGTTGGGCTTCGACACCGCCGGCTGGGCGCGTTCACCGCGCAACGAACCGGGCCTGGCCTGTCATGCGGGCGCGGCGCAGTTGCCGGCATTCCTGGCGCGCACCGACATCCTGATCTGCCTGCTGCCGGAAACCGACGACACCCGTCACCTCATCGACGCCGCGCTGCTCAGGCAACTGCCGCGCGGCGCGGCCGTGGTCAACGTCGGCCGCGGCACCCACGTGAAATCGGCCGATCTGCTGGCGGCACTGGATGAAGGGCATATTTCCTCTGCCGTGCTGGACGTGTTCGACACCGAACCCCTGCCGGCCGACGCGCCGTTCTGGCGCCATCCGCGCATCATCGTCACGCCGCACGCGGCCGCCACGCCTTCCCGCCGGGAACGCGCGCGGCAGGCCGCGGTGGCGATCTCTGCCATGATCGGCGGGGTGCCGGTGCCGCACCTGTACGACCGCGCCCGGGGCTACTGAACCGTCCGGCAGGCCATGCGCAAGGGGCCGGCTTGCGGGAAGCGCCCCCATCGTCTAGACTTTGCCGCTCGCTGGCCGCCCTGCCGGTATTGCCATTGAAGCAACACCGCAGGCCCGCCGACTCCCTCGCGTGAGGGCAATCAACCTGACGGCAACGTTTGGAAACCGTACCCATATGGGTGCAAGCCCTTGCACTCTTCATCCTGATCCTGCTCTCGGCCTTTTTTTCCATGACCGAGACGGCGCTGATGGCCGCCAACCGCCATCGCCTGCGGCACCTTGCCAAACAGGGCAACCGTGCCGCCATCACCATCCTGTGGCTGCTCGACCGCACTGAACGCCTGCTTTCGCTGGTGCTGATCGCCAATACCGCGATCAACGCGCTGGCCACGGCGCTGGTGACGGCGCTGGCCATCGCCGCCTTCGGCAACCATCAGCGCGTGATCACCGCCGCCACCCTCTGCGTGGCCGGCCTGCTGATCATCTTCGCGGAAATCGTACCCAAGGTGATCGGCGCCACCTATCCGGAACGCATCTCGCTGTTCACCAGCTTCGTCTTGAAGCCACTGATGCGCGTTGCCAAGCCGCTGATCTGGTTCGTCAACATCTTCGTCTCGGCGGTGCTCAGGCTCTTGCGCATCAAGGCCGGCGCGCGCGCCAAGGAACAGCGCATCTCGCCCGAGGAGCTGCGCTCCATCGTGCTCGAAGGCGGCAGCTTCATCCCGCAAAAGCACAAGAGCATCCTGCTGAACCTGTTCGACCTGGAAAAGATCTCGGTGGAAGACGTGATGACGCCGCGTTCCCAGGTCGAGGCCCTGAACCTGGCGGCGCCGGTGGAAGAGATCCTGCACCAGTTGGCCACCTGCTATCACAACAAGCTGCCGGTCTATGAAGGCGAGATCAACCACATCGCCGGCATCCTGCACGTGCGCAAGACGGTCTCGCTGTTCAACCGCGAAAGCGAGATCACCCACGACGACATCCGCGAACTGCTGTCGGCGCCGTATTACGTGCCGGTGGAAACCGATGTCTTCACCCAGCTGCAATACTTCCAGGAAAACCATGAGCGCCTGGGCATCGTGGTCGATGAATACGGCGAGGTGCAGGGCCTGGTGACGCTGGAAGACATCATCGAAGAGATGATCGGCGAATTCACCACCTCCGCGCCCGGTTCCTCGGCCGAGGGTTTCGGCTGGGACAAGGAGGGCGCCTGCCTGCTGGAAGGCAGCACCACGCTGCGCGACATCAACAAGCGCCTGGGCCTGAAATTGCCGCTGGACGGGCCCAAGACCATCAACGGCCTGCTGCTGGAATACCTGCAGGACATCCCCGAAGCCAACGTCGCCATGAAGATCGCCGGCTGCGTGATCGAGATCGTGCAGGTGCAGAACCAGGCGATCCGCATGGTCAAGCTGATCGCGCCTGAGCAGGCGGCGCCCCAGGAGGGCGACGGCCTGGCGCTGCGCTGAGCCGGCGCGATCCCTGCCGCCCGCGGCTTCGAACTCGGGCGAAAATTCCCCCACAAAGCGCGGCGGCGGCTGCGCATCCCCTGGCGATGAGGAAGACTGCCTCCCTCATCGCCGTCCGGCTCCCGGCGGCGTCTCACCGAGAGCCTTCCCATGGAACATTCCATCCCGCCGGCCGCCGGCCTGAACTCCGCCCACGCCCATGCCGACGACGCCCCGGTCGTGCGTCTGCTGCACAAGATGCTGGCCGACGCGGTCGGCATGGGCGCCTCCGACCTGCACTTCGAACCCTTCGAACAGTTCTGCCGGGTGCGTCTGCGCATTGACGGCGTGCTGCATGAACTGGCGCAGCCGCCGCTGAGCCTGAAGGACAAGCTCTCCACCCGTCTGAAGATCCTGTCGCGCCTGGACATCGCCGAAAAGCGCCTGCCTCAGGACGGCAAGATGCGCCTGGAGGTGGGCGCGCGCAACGTGGATTTCCGCGTCTCTACGCTGCCTACGCAGTTCGGCGAGAAGATCGTGCTGCGCATCCTCGATACCAGCCAGGCCAGTCTCGCCATCGAACAGTTGGGCTATGAACCAGCCCAGCAGGAAGCGCTGCTGCACGCCATCCGCAAGCCGCACGGCATGGTGCTGATGACCGGCCCCACCGGCTCGGGCAAGACGGTCTCGCTGTACGCCTGCCTGCAATTGCTCAATCGGCCCGGCGTGAACATCGCCACCGCCGAGGATCCGGTGGAGATCAACCTGCCCGGCATCAGCCAGGTCGGCATCAACGAGCGCGCCGGGTTGTCCTTCGCGGTGGCCTTGCGCGCCTTCCTGCGCCAGGATCCGGACGTGCTGATGGTGGGCGAGATCCGCGACCTGGAAACCGCCGACATCGCCGTCAAGGCTTCGCAGACGGGCCATCTGGTGTTGTCCACGCTGCATACCAATGACGCGCCCTCCACGCTGACGCGCCTGCTCAACATGGGCGTGCCGGCCTACAACATCGCCGCCTCGGTCGGCCTGATCGTGGCGCAGCGGCTGGTGCGCAGGCTGTGTAGCTGCCGCCGGCCGGCGCAAGCGCCGCCGGAGGTGCTGCAGCGTGCCGGACTGGGCGAGGGAGACATCGCCCGCGTGCCTACCCTGCCCGGGCTGTTCACGCCGCAAGGCTGCGCCGATTGCAACCACACCGGCTATCGCGGGCGCACCGGCATCTACCAGGTCATGCCGGTGAGCCCGGCGATGGAAGCCCTGATCCTGGCCCAGGCCAGCACCCAGGAGATCGCGCGCCAGGCGCGCAGCGAAGGCATCGCCGACCTGCGCCGGGCCGGCCTGCTCAAAGCCCTGCGCGGCGAAACCAGCCTGGGAGAAGTGCTTGCCTGCACCTGACTCCCGTCGGCGCCGCACCAGCTTCCAATGGCAGGGCCTGGACCGCAGCGGGCGCCCGCAAAGCGGGGTTCTGGAGGCCGACGATGCCGCCCTGGCGCGCGCCCTGTTGCGTCGGCAGGGCATACGGGTGGCGCGCCTGCGCGCGACCGAGGGCGCGGCGGCGGTGCCTGCCGCCTCGTCCATCACAGACACCCGACCCGGTGTGTTCCGGTCAGGCACCGCAGGCTCGCGCTCAGGCCGCATTGCCGAGAAACAGATCGTGCTCTTCACGCGCCAGCTGGCCACCATGCTGCAAGCCGGCCTGCCATTACTGCAGGCGCTGGACATCGCCATCCGCGGCGCCGGCCCCGGTGCGCTGGGTGCGCTGCTGAAACGGTGCGCCGCGACGTGTCGCAGGGCGAAAGCCTGCACACCGCGCTGGCCCGCCATCCGCGCCGCTTCGATGCGCTCTTCTGCAACCTGGTGCGCGCGGCGGAACAGGCCGGCATGCTGGACACCATGCTGGAGCGCATCGCCGTCTATCGCGAGAAATCGCTGGCCTTGAAAGGCAAGGTGCGTTCGGCGCTGGCCTATCCCTGCACCGTGGTGCTGGTGGCGCTGGTAGTGACCATGGTGATCATGCTGTGGGTCGTGCCGGCCTTCGAACAGATGTTCCACAATTTCGGCGCCGAACTGCCGCTGCCGACGCGCATCGTGATGGAAACCTCGCGCTTGCTCGGCCGCTTCTGGCCATGGCTGCTGGCCGTCCTCGCCATCTCCGCGGTGCTCGGGATGCAAGCCTGGCAACGTTCCGAACGCTTGCGCATGCAGGCTCAGCGCGCCAGCCTGCGCCTGCCGCTGTTCGGCCGCCTGCTGCGCCAGGCGGCGCTGGCGCGCTGGAGCCGCACCTTCGGCACGCTGTTCGGCGCCGGCATCGCGCTGGTGGAGGCGCTGGAGACGGTAGCCGGCGCTGCCGGCAACGTGGTCTATGCCGAGGCCAGCCTGGCCATCCGTGATGCGGTGCGCAACGGCGCGTCGCTGCACGCGGCGATGGAGGCCACCGGCGTCTTCCCCGACCTGGCGGTGCAGATGGCGGCCGTGGGCGAAGAGGCCGGCGCGCTCGACGCCATGCTCGGCAAGATTGACCTGCTCCCCAATTTAGTACGAGAATGACTTGGAGTCTGCGGTTAAAAAAGTCTCTGCAAACTGTTGCGGCGTCAGGTATCCAAGAGAACTATGCGGCCTCTCAGAATTGTATTCTCGTCGCCA
>WNDX01000021.1 GCA_009914615.1 Herbaspirillum frisingense | reverse complement strand
GGCTGCACTCGTTTCGGCGCCTGAAGATTCGTTACGAACGCTATGCTCATATCCACGAAGCCTTCCTGTCATTGGCTTGCGCCTTGATTTGCTGGACCCGGTTAAAACAACTTTTAAAATAATTTCGCAACAGCCTCTTAGACGTCCAAGGGGCCAATCTGTATCAACTTCTGCTGCGGTACAACGGAGACGACGAAATCATCGGCGGCTACCTGCGCGATCGCAGGCGGCCGCACCCGCTGCGCAAGATCATTTCGCCCCATCAAGCGATCGCGTGCGGCGGGACGAGCGTCGAAGTGCTCTACGACTTCACGGGTCACCGTCATCGTTCACGCTCCCCCGCGGACGGATTGGAGCAAGTCGCTCACGGCTTGCATCAGGCTGACCAGCAGAGGCTCCAGCAGGCGGCGCTCCTCCGCATCGAAGCGGCCGTCCTTCGCGGCCTCCGAGCCCTTACCCAGCATTTCCGAGGCGCGACCGACCAGCGAAAGGAACAGGCTCACGGCCTCGCCCGGCGCCTGACCGCTCTCACCTTCGGCATCCACCGTGATCTGTCCGACCACCTGCGCCATCGCAAACACCGTGCGGCGCGCCTGCGCCACAGCAATGATCTCCATGATCGCGGCGAACGACGGAGGCAGCGCCTCGTGGTCCGGGTTGATGCCGTTGGACAGGGTGTTGCCGTTCATGCCCATGGTCTTGGCGATCGCGCTGATGCCGCCGGGGTATTCCTTGGCGTCGGCCTGCAGGGCCAGGAAGAGAGCACGATGGGTCTGCTTGAGAGGTTTGCGCATGACGAGAGCCTTTATTTATTCGCCTTACCCCGTGCTCCCCAGCACGGGATACTGGCCTTGTTCAAAAAATATGCTCACCAGGACGGTCGAGCCAAAATGAGGGAGGGTTACAACAAAATGAAAAACGCCAAAAATTCCCAGACGCTCAGTGCCGCTTGTCTGTGCCCCGCAGGTACGACCAGTCCACATCCGGGCGCAACTGCTCACACTTCACCTTGCCGAACAGCGCCTTCTCAATCGGAGGACACTGCTTCGGGGGCACCCGCCGCTTCCCCTTGATCCATTGATTCACGGTGGGAGTTGACACTTCCAAGATCGCCGCGAGCGCGGACTGGCTTCCCAAAAGGTTGCAGGCGCGACGGATGGCACGAAGTTGCTGAACGGGTACGGTAGGCATATCGGCATTATTAGGCGTCGCCTAATGCATGTCAATAGGAATTGCCTACTCCCAAGTCTTGCGGAATCATTAGGCAATGCTTAACGGAAAAGACCTCGGCCAGGCTATTGAGCTGGCTATCACCCTGAAAATTGCCTCGGGCGCTGCGAAGTCCAAGGCCGATATCGCACGTCATTTCAATGTGAAACCGCCGTCGATTTATGACTGGGTGAACAAGGGATCCATCTCAAAGGACAAGTTGCCTGAGCTGTGGAACTACTTTTCCGACGTTGTGAGCTATGAGCACTGGGGGCTCAAGGGGTGGCCCCACATCGCGAGTGCACCAGGTGGCGAGGGCCTGGGGGGGAATATTTCGGGGGCGCGCCTTGAGCCTGCGCCGCCGCTCACCGGACGTGTCCCGATCATTTCTTGGGTTCAAGCAGGTGAGTTCACGGAGGCAATTGAACCAGTGCATGTAGAAGAATGGGCCGACACATCAGCGCCCGTCATGGCGCGGACGTTCGCTCTGCGCGTCAAGGGCGACAGCATGTCACCCGAATTCCCGGAAGGGGTTATCATCGTCGTCGAACCGGACCTCGAACCGATCCCTGGCGACTTCGTGATCGCAAGGAACGGCGGAGGTGAAGCGACCTTCAAGCAGCTCGTCCGCGACGGGGCGGACTTCTATTTGAAACCGCTAAATCCCAGGTATCCCATCAAGGCCCTGGGCTCCTCGCTGATCATCGGCGTCGTCCGTGAAATGGTGAAGAAGTTTCGATAAAAACAACATCTAGGGGCATGTCATGCGTATCGCGATAGTCGCGGCCTTCGCGTTGGTTGCCGCCTCCGCGTTCGCGCAGGCGCCGTCTGCTAAATTTCAACAGGCCATCGCCGCCACCGGCGCCAAGGCCGGTGGCGATCTTACCGACGCGCCAAAGATAAAGGCGGACGGCGCGCTGTACTCGCTCTCCGGAACCATCCAACAATCGGCAGACGACGGTTCGTTCCTGGCCAATCTGTCGCCCAGCGAGGAGAACGTCGCCCTTGCCAATGTGCTGCGTCAGCAGCGCGGCATCGTGGACCACCCTTCCTACTTCGCGATCAGCGTGCCCAAGTCGCTCCAAAAGTACTACTTTGACAACGCGAAGATCGGTAGCGGATTTGACGTTGTCGGCCGCTATATTTCCAATACCAAGTATCAAACCGTCGGCGGCCAGCAGAAGCAGGCCCCGGTGTTCGAAGCTGTCTACTTCGAGCTGTGGTCCAATCGCTCGGCCGCTCCCGTCACCTATCCCGCTCCTGTGGCTGCAGCCGCACCTACCGTCGCTGCCCCGGCGGCGACGCCGGCGGCTCAACAAGTGAAACAAGCCGTCGCCAAGAAGGATCCCTATACAGCCTGCATGGATGGCGCCAATGGCGTCATGGCCGATATGATCGAATGCGCGGGGGCCGAGGCCAAACGCCAGGACACTCGCCTCAACGCCGCGTACAAGATCGCGATGGCGGCGACCTCGGACAAGGACGCTTTGCGCAACAAGCAACGGCAGTGGATCAAAGCTCGCGACGCCGCCTGCCCTCTCGATCGTGACGGTGGCCAGAACGCTGTGCTCACGCAGGCCGATTGCATCGCCCGCGGCACCGCAGTTCGTGCCAACGAACTGGAATCACTGAAATAGCAGATGGCACACCTTAGCCAGGAGGAAATTTCGGACGTCCTGAGCCAATGGGGGCTAGGCATGCGGCTGGATGTAACGCCGGCGACGCCGAACTACCGCTGGCTATCCATGGCAGAGGAGGAGGCGAAGCGCCTCTGTGCTTGGCACAACGAACCGGTCTCCTTCACATTTATCGCCACCGAAGAAATAAACGCTGGGGCGGTGCCATGCCCTGCACTCATTGTGATGGCGGCCGGGTGTTTTGATTTCCTGTGTCGCCTGGCCAATACCATCGTCGGGAAAGGCATTTACACCGACATCGACCCTCGAACAGCTTCTGCAGTAGAGGATTCGGATGAGCAAGTGGAGAAGACCATTCGCTCCATCCTCAAGAAGCAGCAATGGTTCGCCCCTGACATGGTGTCCTGGAGCCGTTACTCAGAAAAAGAGGGAATCTTCTGCTTTATCCTTCTCTCCCTCTTCCGCTTTGTGATCTTGCACGAGATGGGCCACATCGTTCATCGGCATGGCCGGCGCAGCCATCTGTCGGGTCAGGGCTATCTGCTGATGGACGGAATCGAGCAACCCACAATGGCGTCGGATTCCATACTGGACTCCCACGCGCGCGAGATTGTTGCCGACAAGACCGCGATGCAGCTATGCCATCACCTCCTAGAAGAACAGTTTTTTATCCTGGCGACCTACAGTGACATCAAGGAGTTCGCCCACACCTACCTCGGCACAGAGATCAACCGGATCAAATTCCTTACCCAGATCGCCTATCTCTACTTTGCAGCAATCGATCAATTCTTGGTCACCCCATTTGAGATAGGCTCAGTCCGTAGCCACCCTCCAGCCCCATTCAGGGCGATCACCATCGCCACAACAGCCGTCCACGGTTACGAAAAGGACCCGCGGCGAACACAGGTCGTTCAGTTCTTGCCTCCGGCCGAGAACATGCTGGCCATCGCCATAGGCAAACGGACCAACCGCCAATGGCTGGCCCAACTGCTCGAAGATCCTCGCTACGAAGCGCACTACCGAGCGCTCTTTGACCGAGTAGATCGCTGGTCGATCGTTTCGCAAACAGTGCCCCGCCAGCGATAAAGACGCCCTTCTGGCGCAGCCCTCCTCACTCCTCCCACCAAGCCACACAAGGCCCTGACGATCCCAGGCTCGTCACGGTCTCGTCGACGCTCGAAAATTTTATTAGGCTACGCCTATTGACATGTTCATTAGGCGTCGCCTAATATGCGTCTCAACTTAGCACGCAACGGCAGGCAAACACCGGCGCGTGACGCTCATTAAAAATCTAGTGGATGAACAGAGGCGATGGCCCCAATGGGGTCGATAACCTCCTACGCCGCGGCGCGTGCCGTAGAAGGAAATGCACGCGAAATCCGACTCTCCCTGGTGGAGTGGCCTTCGGGCCATGCCGAAGCCATAGAGCCGGTCGAAAGACGCCCACTGGTCGTGGCGCAGGTAACGACCAGAATGAAGAACAGCAGTACCTCGCAACAGCCCGTCGAGCCGAGAAGGCAGAGCCGGCGCCCGTTTTCACGGGCACCACGTTGCGAGCGCGGCGCGCGCAAATCAAGTCGCATCAATGCCGCATGCTGGCCTTGGCAACAGGGCCATCATCACTACCCGCTGGTTCAGCCGGTAGCGATGATCGCAGCACAAAAAAGGGGAACGCAATGAAGAAGAAGCTCACGCACGTCATGGCCGATGGCCGCATCACCACCCGCGAAACCGCGCGCACTTATTCGCATGTCGTCGAGGTGCGCCTCGAGCGCCACCACCCGAACAACAAAAGCTGGTTCTCAGCTGACGACCGCTCTCTTCTGCCAGTAGATGCCGAGGGATTTTGCGGCCCGTTCGTCTGGAAGTGGTGCGGCCGTGCCGATCTGGCTGCGAAGGAAGCCGCCTCCTATAACAAATGCCCGGGCCTCAAGGCCTCGGCCGTGGCAATCCAACCGGCATAGGGGCACGGCTATGGATAACCTGCTGCGCTCGGCGGTGGTTTTGCTGGGCGGCCTGAATTTGATCAGCATTGCATATCACGGCGCGCAGGCGCTGCGCTACCGGCGCAAGCTGAAGGCGGCGGCGCCACGGGAAGGCGCTGGCCGCGCAATGAATATGGAGGGACTACCCATGAGCATCACAACGCTGCCGCCGCCCTACCTTGAGGTCTTCATCTGGCATGCTGGCGTGCGCCGCGTGGCCCGCCTGGACCACGCCGGCAAGAACTTCCAACTGGCCACGTTCCTCGCGGACACGAAAGGCCAGTACCTCATCGACGTTGACAAGGTGGATCGGTGGAGCCCGCTGTATGACTGCTTCGCGCACGAAGCGCTGGTGAAGGCGGCAGTGCGCGCCGTCAAGGGAACCGCCATCGGCGAGTTCAATCACGACGACGACAGCTTGTTCGATGTCGCTCATCGCTCCGAATGCCAGTGGACCAAGAAGGTCGCAGAACGGCATGCGAAAGGACTCTCCGGCGCCCTGGAACAGGTAGGCGTAAAGCTCTAATCACCCATCGTGGCTCTTTTCGTAGAGCCATCACCACCACCGTAGCTCAAAAAGGACGAGCGCCCGACGTCGGGAGGATCGGCTCTGCCCGGCGGTAGCTCCGCCGCGGTATCCGGTGAGGGTTGCAAACCTCATGCTGGTTCGACTCCAGCCGGTGGTGGTGATGTTCAACCATGGAGGATCACATGTCTCAAGCAGGCTTCACCTACAACGAACTGGGCGCGCTGCTCGCGGCAGCCGGCACCGTGATGTATGAGCGCGGCCTCTGCGGCGGCGCGGCGCTGGACGGCGATAGCCACGAGCAAATCAAGGAAATCCTGGCGAAAGAATTCCACGTCGAGGAGGAGCGCGCCGATGTGCTCCTGACGCTGACCATCGAACAGGCAGTCGGCTACCTCGACCCGGACGGCCGGCCCGAAGCCCTCGCCGGCTGATCGAACTCCGCGCGCTGCGCTTGAAGCACCGCCACCGTGCCCGGCGGGTGGGCGCAGCGGCTGTAGACATGGGCCTGGCCATGCTGCAGCGAAGTCCCAGGCCTCCGCCGCCATCTGCGCGGCGCCGGAAGCGGGTAACCGGCACCAACATCAGAGCGGCGGAGCAACGGCCCTTGCCGCGCTGCCGAGCGCGGGCCGCTCTGATGTTGGTTGCCCCATGACTGAAATCCCGTCGGGCCGCGTGCCACGGTGGCGTCGAGTGATCCTAACCGCAGGAGCTTGCGCGAAAAAATGAGGAAGGTAGCCGGGCGATCGGCACCACGCGGCTGACGCCGTCGACCTGGGGAAGAGCCAGGGCCAAGACAAGACGAGCGGCGTTGAAAGCAGGAACGCAGCTCACCGGAGGCTCCGAGAGCACCTGAAAAACCGGAGGCGTGGTTGCTGGCTAGGTTGGGCAGCGTAAAGGAGGTCGGCGGATTCAGCAGCGCCACGACTGCCCGCAGAGAGAAAGGCTTTGTCCGCCTTATGAGGATAGCCGGCGTAGCGCCCGGCCTCGTCTTGTGTTGGTGGCAGTACGTCAACACGTCCGCGCTGGCGACGCAAAAGGCCAGCTTGTACCACTGGTGTGCGACAACCGCGACCACCGCACCATGCAGATTAATGTGCGACTGGCGTGCGCCGATCACACCTTTTAGCAGTACGGCGCTTGAGACTGGGACCCCTGGCACGGTTCGCTCAATCTGCAAACGCCCGGCTGGCTCACGATACGAGCCCCAACACCCGAGCAGAGGCGTGGAAAGCAGACACGCGGCATGACGATGCAGGCAGCAGGCACCTGACTTGTAATCAGGCCAGCCAAGGACGAACTGGCCCATTGCATGGCCAGCCGCTGACGCCGGCGTAGCGCCCGGCCTGTTCTGGTGTTGGTCTCCCCCCGGACCAGCAGTATCCCAAGGAAACCGTGGGAAAAACGGAACCCGCCGACTCGCTGCTCCCCCAGCGTCACCGGCCGAGTGGTTGCCGAAGCAACCGGGCCATGCTGGGCCGGCCGCGCGCAAGCGCGTGCACCAGCAGAGCTGTCGTCTAGCGGTCTAGGACGGCCAGCCGGAAACCAGGTTCCCCCCTCCCCCTGGTGGACGGCCGGCAGCGCAGGTTCGAATCCTGCCGGCTCGCCTCGATTTCAAGGCGCCACTTTCCAGATAGGACTGGGCGCCGCTGCAGCGGCTGTACGAGCGGTGAAAGCCCCGCGCCGGAGACGTAACCGGCACCAACACATGGCCGCTCTGCCGTTTGATTAATCGACGGATCTGAACTCTCCCCGGTGGTAGAGCTGCCATGTGTTGGTGAATGCGCAGGCTGATGCGTAGCAAGATGGATCGTGTGAGGGATCGGGATCCGGCCCAAGAGCACGTCATAGGTGGTATGAGCAGCAGCCGCAGAACAAGCGCGCGGACGACAAGGGAACCTGTACAAGCGGGGAATCAGTGCCACGCCCCATGCCGGAAGCAGCACAGCACCGGCCACCAACAAGATTGAAGCAGCGTAGAGCAGTTGGAAGCTCGCCAGGCTCATAACCTGGAGGTCGCAGGTTCGAGTCCTGTCGCTGCAACCATGCGGGATTAGCTCAGTGGTAGAGCGGAAGCCTTCCAAGCTTCGCGTCGCCGGTTCAATCCCGGCATCCCGCTCCAGTTTGAAGTACGCAGTGTGGTTCATGGAGTTGCCCGATTCGCTGCGTGATGTAGGGCGGAATATCCATGAACTGCCTTGGCCGCGTCGGCCCGTGATCCGGAAACGACGTCAGCGGTACCAGCAGCACCGGACAGAGGGATGAGAATTCCTGATGCAAGCCCAGCCCCCGCCGCATCGACGGGAACAACCAGGCCTCTGCGAGCCAAAAGCCATGTCGGTGGAAGGCCGGCCCCGAATTGAATTGTCGAAGCGGACGGCAGCAGGATCGCCGGGAGATGTGAAGCGCCCCCGCTGGGTGCCAACCCTAATGCGGCACGGGAATCGAAATGGCTGTGGTAAGCCATGAGCAGCCGCCTTGAAATCGCCCGACTGGCCGCCGTAAGCGGCCACCCCGAAAGCACATTCGCCGAGTGTCCTTTCGGGGTCTGGATGACTTCATCGTTCAAGACGGACCCAGTAAATGTCCACGAACGGTCCCGGAGCAGTCTGGGCCACCAACATGCCTCGGGGCGGCGAGCATCCGCCCATGAATTGCCGCAGTGCCGACATCGAAGTCGCCGGAACAGTGGTGGCGGACACGCCCGAGTGATGCGGGTATCTAGGCGGGAGATTAGAACCCGCTCGGTGATCCCGACGAGCCGTGCTTGCAGGGGGCGCATGCGAATCTGAGCCACACGGAGAGGGCGATTGGATAGCCACAAGTCCCGCGGGGCGGCGCGTCATCCGCCCAAGATTTTGCCCCGGAGGTAGATGCTCGGGCATTCCAGCGAAACGATCCGGTACACGCTGGCGGGAGCCATCCCTGTAATGAGGCGCAAACGCTCTGCGCGAGACTGATGGCAGAAACGATGTTCTCGGACCGGTGGCTACGCCGGCCTGGGGCATCGAAGGGCGCGACGGCCAGGAGAGTACTGGCTCGGCCGGTTGGTGAGCTCATCCTGGATGAGGCCAGCGCCGGCGCCGGACAGCGTACCCGGCACCTTTTCGCCGGCCGCAGCGCCGCCCCTCCGAGGTATCCCACATGAAGAAGATGACGCAGGTCCTGCACACGCTCAGCAGGCACGGCCGGCTGACCAGCGGCCGGGTGGCGCAGGTCACCGGCATCGACAACCACGACGCGGCCGCACTCTGCAGCCGCCTAGTCAAGTTGAATCGAGCCACCCGCCACAAAGTACCAGGCAAGTTCACCGAGTACTTCCTCACGCCCGACCAGGAGGACGCCTTCTACAAGAAGGTGGTGAAGAACCAATACGTGCTGCAGAGCGACATCGTCGCACTGCCCCGCAAGCTGCGCTTCCTCCGCGACATTGCCGAGCGCCCCGCCTTCGACGGCGATGCAACGCTCCGCGCCATCATCGTGGACTACGAACGCACCCTTGCCGTCATCGGCCGCGCCGAGGCCTCAGCATGAGGGCACGCTTCTTCTTTACCGCGGCGCGCTCCCTCTGGCGCGCCGGCATCTGGCTGCTCGGCCGCGCACTGCGGTCGGCGGGGGCAGCCATCGTCCACTCCCTGAAGTGGATGTACATCGGCGCGATGATCTGCGCCGGGGGATTCGCCATGTACATGCTGATCGAGACGGCCGTGGGGGCCGTCGCGCCGACAGCATCGCCTCCCAAGTCGCCTTCCGCCTGGAAAAGCGCATAGTTCCCCCTTCCCCTCCCAGTTCTACCCGACGCCTTGGCCGCCGGCCGGCGCCACCACCCGCCCACCTTCGAAAGGACTGCAGATGAGTGCATGCCTCGCACAGCTTGATGCCGCCAACGACACCCGCGCCTGCGTAATGCTGAAGTGCGCTGTGACCGTGATCTTGGAAGGCGGCGTGCGCCACAAGTACTCGGGCATCTTCCCGGCCACGGCCGACGCCGTTGCTGACGCCTACGACCGCCACGGGACGAGCGTCTTGATGGCTATCGCCATGGTGCGGCCGTGAAGAAACGCCTGTTCGACTTTATCTACTGGCGCCGTCACGGCTACAGCCTTCGCGAAGCATGGCGCCTGGCCGGCGTCACGCTGTAACCGCCCTTTTCCATCACCTGACCACGCCGCCCGCGCGGCTGGGACCACCACAGGAGTTTCACCCATGACTGCCCTCACTGAACACGGCGGCGCCGCGGCACTCGCGGAGCCGCCCAACGCCAACCGGATGTCGCTGGCCGAGCTGCAGCAGCACCTCAACTTGGTCCAGAACATCAAAGACCAGCTGATGAAGCAGGACGTGCACTACGGCCACATTGCGGGCTCGCAGAAGCCCACTCTGTTCAAGCCCGGCGCCGAAATGCTCGCCCTGGCCTTCCGCATTGCTGACGGCTACGACATCGAAGATCTGTCCAGCCACGGCCATGTGCGCTACCGCGTGATCTGCACCGGCACGCACCTGGCGACCCACGAAGTACTGGGGGTGGGCATGGGCGAAGCGTCCAGCGAGGAGGAGTTCTTCGCCTGGCGCGACGCCAGCGCGCGCGAATTCGACGCGGCGCCGGAGGAAGACCGCCGCGAGCGTCAGGCCTGGGGAGACGGTGGCGCGGACGTGTTCGTGCTGCAGGTTCGCACCAACCCCGCCGACGTGGCCAACTCCATCCTCAAAGTGGCGAGCAAGCGCGCCAAGACCGCCATGGTTCTCAACGTCACGGCGTCGAGCGACTGCTTCACCCAGGACCTGGAGGACATGCCGCTGGCGCGCCGCTCAGGACAGCGCCGGGACGCCCCCGAGGACAAGGCGCCCCAGAAGCCGGCAGCCAGTGCCGGCCGCACGCAACCGGGCTTCTGCGATCAGGCGACGTTCGACCGCAAGAAGGCCGGCTGGCGCAAGGCCGTCGAGAGCGGCAAGCCGCCCCAGGACCTCATCACCATGATCCAAACCAAGGAACAGCTCTCGGATGAGCAGAAGCGCGAAATCCAGGCCTGGGCCCCAACCGGAGCAACGACCAATGAAGCTGCATGAACTGATCCAGGGCACGCCCGAATGGGATGCCTTCCGCCTGAACCACAACGGCGCCAGCGAAGCGGCTGCCATGCTGGGCCTGTCCAAGAACGTGACCCGCAACGAGCTGCTGCAGGCGAAGCACACCAAGGAAGGAAAGCAGTTCAGCGACTGGGTGCGCACGCACATCCTGGACCACGGGCACGCCGTCGAGGCCAAGGCCAGGCCGCTGATCGAAGAGATCATCGGCGAAGATCTCTACGCCGTGACCTGCTCGAACGAGGACGAAGGACGCAAGGAATCCGCTTCCTGCGACGGCCTGACGCTGAACTACGACATCGGTTTCGAGCATAAGCAGTGGAATGCCGAGCTGGCCGCGTCCGTACGTGCCAAGATCCTGCCCGACGAGCACCAGCCGCAGGTGCAGCAGAACCTGATGATCACCGGCGCCGAAAAGTGGATCTTCGCCGTTTCCGACGGCACCCCGGACAACCTCGTCTACATGGAAGTGCTGCCTGACGCGGCCTGGTTCGAGCGCATCCTCGCCGGCTGGGATCAATTCGAGCGCGATCTGGCGGAATACACGCCCCCGGTCGAGGCGCCGGAGGTTGTCGGCCGCGCACCCAACGCCCTCCCCGCGCTGCGCCTGGAAGTGCAAGGCCAGGTCACCGCCTCGAACCTCACCGAGTTCCGCGCGCATGCGGTGGCCTACTTCGAGAACATCAAGACGGACCTGCAGACCGACCAGGACTTCGCCGATGCCGATCGCACCACCAAATGGTGCCAGGAGGTCGAGGACCGCCTCGAGCGCGCCAAAGAAGGTGCGCTCGCGCAGACCACGTCGATCGAAGAGTTGTTCCGGACGATGGATGATCTGAAGGAAATGGCGCGGCAGAAGCGCCTGACCCTCGAGAAACTGGTCACGAACCGCAAACAGGCGATCCGCGGTGAGCGCGTTACCGCTGCGCAGAAGGCGCTCGACGAGCACCTGGCCGCCCTGCAGGCAGAGGTGAAGGGCATCACGCTGCGCCAGCCGCCGGCGGATTTCTATGCAGCAATCAAAGGCCTACGCACGGTCGCCAGCGTCCAGAACGCCGTCGACACCACCCTGGCCAATGCCAAGATCGCCGCGGACGCCCACGCGAAGGACATCCGAGCGAAGCTCGCCTGGATTGAAGAAAATGCCGCCGACCATCGGGATCTGCTGGCCGACCTGCCGATCCTGGCCGCCAAGCCGCTGGAAGACTTCACCCTGACGATCACGACACGCATCGAACGCAGCAAGGCCGCTGCCCAGAAGCGTCTGGACGAGGCGAAAGCGGCCGAGACAGCGGCACCCGCTGCCGCGCCGGCCGGTCCGCCGAGCCTGCGCCTCGGCGAGATTCAGGAGCGCCTGACGCCGATCAGCATCACCGCCGACGGCTTGGCGACGATCGGCTTCCGCCCGGCCGACATCATCAAGTCCGCGAAGATGTACCACGAGCACGACTTCCCGGCGATCTGCGCGGCGCTGACCCAGGTCATCCAGGCCGCCCAGGCCACACACGGTGGCGCCGCCCGCGCCGCCGCCCCTACCACCGCCCACCAGGAGACAGCTCCCATGGCACGCACGACCGCTCCCGCATCCTACGAAGAAGGCCCCTGCGCCCCGATCCCCCTGACCAAGGTCGATTCCGGCCAGGTGCAGGCAATCGGCTACGACGCCGACACCAAGACCCTGGCGGTCACCTTCACCCGCGGCTCGGCGATCTACCACTACCCGAACGTGGAGCCCGAGCTCCACGAGCAGTTCCTGGCGGCCGAGTCGATCGGCACCTTCTTCGGCACCCACATCAAGGAGCTGCCGTTCAAGAAGTACCGCGGGCCGGTCGACCAGGCGGCCTGAGCGATGCGGCGGATCTACGTCACCGGCCCCATCAGCGGCCTGCCCGAACGAAATCGCCCCGTCTTCAACGCGGAGGCCGCCCGTCTCCGCCGCCTGGGCTTCGACGTGGTCAACCCCGCCGAGCTGAACCCGGACCCGACCAAGGTCTGGCACGACTGCATGCGCACGAACCTGACCGAACTGCTCACCTGCGACACCCTGGCGCTACTCCCGGGGTGGCAGGCCGAGGGGGAGGCGCATCTGGAAGTGCACCTGGCCCACCGTGTTGGCATGGCGATCGTCGACGCCGTCGAGATCACAGAATCCATTGTGCCGACGGCGCCGACCTTCGTCATCGCGAATATGACGGACCGTTCGCCATCCGAGCCGATCCAGTGGCTTCTGGCCGGCGACAGCGGCTACACCACCGAAGTCGAGGCGGCCGGCGAATTCTCGCTGCAGGACGCGCTGTATCACAACAGCAAGGGTCGCAAGGTGATCTTGGCCAGGATCGCGCGCGAGAAGTTCCGGACGCATCGTCTGGAGCACCTCCTCGCCGCGACAGGCCTTCACACCGAGACGCTGCTGCTCAGCCTGCTGTCGGCGGGCCATATCCGCATCGCCTACTGACCACCCATCCACACAAGAAGGACGCACCACCATGTGGTTCAAGAACATCCAGGCCTACCGCCTTCCCAAAAACTGGGGCATGACCGCCGCGGCGCTGGCCGACCTCCTGCAGCCGCAGGCCTTCAGCGCCTGCAGCTCGCTCGAACAGCAGTCCCAAGGCTGGGCCCCTCCCCGCCCTGACGGCGGCCTGGTCCATGCGGTGAACAAGCAGCTCCTGCTCTGCCTGGCCACCGAGAAGAAGCTGCTGCCCATGAGCGTGATCAACCAGGTGACGAAGGAGCGCGCAGCCGAACTCGAAGAGCAGCAAGGCTTCCCGCCCGGGCGCAAGCAGACCAAGGAGCTGAAGGAACAGGTCACCGACGAACTGCTGCCGCGCGCCTTCAGCATCACCAGCAGCACGCGCGTCTGGATCGATCCGGTGAATGGATGGCTGGTGGTGGATTCGGGCAGCGCGGGCAAGGCCGAAGAAGTCCTGAAGCTGCTCGTCAAGGCCATCCCCAAATTCCCGCTGGAGAACTGGCGCACGGCCATGTCGCCGGTCGCCGCCATGACCGACTGGCTTGTCAGCGACGAAGCGCCTGCCGGCTTCACGGTCGACCAGGACACCGAGCTGCGCTCTACCGCCGAGAGCAAGGCAACGGTGCGCTACGTGCGCCACACCCTGGAGGCGGACGACGTCCGCCGCCACGTCGAGGCCGGCAAGCAGTGCACTCGCCTGGCGCTTACCTGGTGCGACAAGGTTTCGTTCGTCCTGACCGAGAACCTGTCGATCAAGCGCGTCGCGCCGCTGGACGTCCTGAAGGAGAACACCGATATCACCGGCAAGGACGACACCGAGCTCTTCGACGGCGACTTCCTGCTGATGACCGGCGAGCTGGCCAAGTTGTTGAACGGCCTCACCGACGCGCTGGGCGGCGTGATCGCCGACGACGTCGAGACCAGCGGCCAGGAGCGTATGGACCTGGCGCCGGCGGACGCTGAGGACCCGCTCTACGACCAGGCAGTGACGGTGGTGCGCGCGCATCAGCGCGCATCCGTGTCGCTGATCCAGCGCCACCTGCGCATCGGCTACAACCGCGCCGCCAGGCTGCTGGAAATGATGGAGAAGCTGAGCGTGGTCAAGCGTGCCCGAGACGGCACGTTCACGGTCCAACAGCGCGAACCGGCCACTGCGTAGGAGACGCCATGCCAAAAGACATTCTCGAGATCGCGCGGGAGACAGGCCTGCGAACGTTCCTGCATGGGGTCAACGCCCAGGACTCGCGCGCCATCCTGCAGAAGTTCGTCAACGCGCTCCCCAGTGAGGACGAGCGCTTCGGGCAGATGCAGGACCTGGCCAAGTCACTGGGACACATCTGCCAGGACCAGGTGGTGGTCATGCAGGCCGCCTACATCGAATGGAAGCACGGCGCGGGCGCCGAAGCCGCCATGCGCTGGATCCGCAACACTTTGACGGGCCCCGGCAACGTGCCCGACCCGGCGGAGCCCTTTGCCCGGGAAGCACAGGCCTATTTCGATGCGAACCGCGCCGCCCCGCTCCCAACGTGCGAGTGCGGGCGTCCGTCTAACATTGGCTGGATGGGACAAGGATTTTGCTGCGAAGCCCATTATCAAGAAGCGAAGCAGCGCTCTACTGCTCAACCTACGGCGCCGGCCTAGCCGGCAGGTCGGCCAGCTTCGATAGCTCGCCCATGAGCTCCGTGCGGGCCCGCTGGAATTCGTCCTTCCAGACCGTCAGCCGAAGCGGCTCGCCGGTGAGTTTGTGCGCGCTTCCATAAAAGCGATTTTCCACGGGAATAGGCGCTGTCCGAAACGCATCGACCTTCTTTTGTATCGTCAGGGCGGCCTGCTGGACAAGCACCATCTGCGTCACCGCCCCTCCCGACCGCAACGTCGCCAAGTTCACCGTCCCCAGGGCACTGACCAGCGAAGCAAAAACCATAGGCTCATAGGAAAGGCTGATCGATAGGCGAGATCCGGTGTGATTTGGATACTGGTCTGCCAACCTGCCTACCTCCACTTGGCAGGCATCCAAAAGAGCAACAATGCTTTCAATATGCTCCCCCTGGCGGCGGCGTTCCTGTTGGTCAGAGTGCTGCCGGGCGGACGCTGCCTGTCTCTCTCCGACGAGATAGGCGCAGAAGACAGCGAGCATCGTACCGATGCCGCCGAACCATGTTGCTGCATCCCCGATTTTGTCCTTATCGATACCGCGCGTGAACTGGCCGAAGGCCAGAGCGATCGCGACCCATGCCCCTGCAAAACACGTCAGGAGTAGCAGCACCTCGACCCAAGTCAACTTCTTTCCCATCACCTTTCCCCCATTTTTTCGGAGCGATCGTAGCATGAAGCGCGACAACTTCACTTTACCGCTCGGCATCAACGCCGAATTGTTGATCGACAACTTTGCCGGTGGCGGCGGCGCCAGCACCGGTATCGAACTGGCATTCGGCCGCCCCGTGGACGTGGCCATCAACCACGACGGGGAGGCGCTGGCCATGCATGCCGCAAACCACCCGTCCACGAAGCACTACCAGGAGGACGTCTTCACCGTGCACCCTGGCTTCGTCACCCAGCAGCAACCCATCGGGCTCGCCTGGTTCTCCCCGGACTGCAAGCACCATAGCAAGGCTAAGGGCGGCAAGCCGCGCGAAAAGAAAATCCGCGGGCTCGCCTGGGTCTGCCTGAAGTGGGGCACCTTCCAGATGCCGAGGGCCATTGCCATCGAGAACGTCGAGGAATTCATGGATTGGGGCCCGCTCAACGACAAGGGCGATCCGATCAAAGCCGAAAAGGGCCGCACTTTCCAGGCCTTTATTGCCGCGCTGTCCACTGGCCTAGATCCCGCCCATCCGGACGTGCCCGAGATCTTCGAAGCGCTGGGCGCTGACTTCCCCATGGAGCGCCTGTTCAAGGGCCTGGGATACAAGGTGGAATATAAGATTTTGCGCGCGTGCGACTACGGCACGCCCACCATCCGCAAGCGCCTGTTCGTCTTCGCTCGCCTCGACGGCCTGCCCATCGTCTGGCCGGCACCGACACATGGCGATCCGAAGTCGGCCGCTGTGAAAGCTGGGACGCTGTTGCCGTTCCGCACGGCGGCGGAATGCATCGACTGGTCGATCCCGTGCCCGTCGATTTTCGAGCGCGCGCGACCGCTGAAGGAAGCGACGCTGCGCCGCATTGCCAAGGGCATCATGAAGTTCGTGGTGAACAGCTCCGATCCGTTCATCGTGAAGTTCTCGGAGAACAGCACTGGCCAGCAGTTGGACGATCCTCTGCACACCGTCATGGCCGGTGCGCCGCGCTTTGGCCTGGTCGTACCATCCGTCATGCACATGACGCACCAGGGCGGAGACCGCACCGGCGCCGCGGTAGATCCGCTGCCGACGGTAACCGGCGCGCACCGCGGGGAGCAGGCGCTCCTCGCCGCGCACGTCACGAAGTTCAGAACCGGTAGCACAGGCAGCGACCTGGCCGAGCCGATGCACACCGTCACCGCCGGCGGGGACAGCAAGCGGCCGGCCGGCGCCGCGCACGCCCTGGGCATCGTCCAGGCCACAATTGCACCGTTCGTGACCGAGCATGCCAACGCGAGCACCCAGCGAAACATGAGCGCCGACGAGCCCCTCCGCACCCAATGCGCCGAAGTCAAGGGCGGACACTTCGCGGTGGTATCCGCCACGCTGGTGGACGCAGCGCATGGTGAGCAATCCCCGGCAGGAGTGAAGCGCTGGGGAACGGGGGCACACGACATCGAAAAGCCAGTGGGCACCGTCACCGCCAGCGGCGGCAATCAAGCGCTCGTTTCCGCAACTTTGGTGCAGACTGGCTACGGTGAACGGCCGGGCCAAGCGCCGCGTGTACCGGGCTTGGACAAGCCCCTCGGCACCGTGGTCGCCGGCGGCGGCAAGCATGCATTGGTGTCGGCCATGCTCGCCAAGCATTACGGCGGGGTGGTCGGCACAGGGGTGGACGTGCCTTTCGGCACCGTGACCACTTCGGACCACCATTCCGTCGTCACCGCGCAGATCGTGGGCTGTGGCGGCCGGGCCGGCCAGTCGCGCCCGCGTGACGCCAGCGAGCCTATCCAGACCATCACCGCCAAGGCCGACAGCGCGGTAGTGACGTCGCACCTGGTGAAGTTACGCAACAATCAGTTCGGCCAGGCCGTGGAAGAGCCGGCGCCGACGCTCACGGCCGGCGGCGGCCACGTCGGCGAGGTGCGGGCCTTCCTGGTCAAGTACTACAGCGAGGGCGGCCAGCTCCAGGGCTGCGATGAGGCGTTGCACACCATTCCGACGAAGGAGCGGTTCGGCCTTGTGACCGTACAGGGGGAGGAATACCAGATCGTGGACATCGGCATGCGCATGCTCACGCCCCGCGAACTGGCGCGGGCCCAAGGCTTCCCCGACAACTACATCCTGGACCCGATGGTCACGAAGAAGCTGAGTCGCACTGGCAAGGAAATCACGGTGCCATTGTCCAAGACAGCGCAGGTGCGCATGATTGGCAACAGCGTCTGCCCACCGCTGGCGCGCGCGCTTCTCGAGGCCAACTTCAGCCATGAGCGTCTCATCGCGAAGACTGCGTGAGATCTCTCTAAAGGACGAGAGCCGGAGAGGCAATTGCTAGCCCACCCCGGCTTCGACATCCGCTCATCGCCTTTCGTAGTCCAAGAAATGCGGCAAGCCGACGGGGGAAAGCACGAAAGTACTTCCGTTGTTGTCTTGCTTTATGACAAATCCGCAGTCGAAGCCGTTGTCTGTAGGCACCCAGAAGACGACAGGGGCGTGGCGGTGATCACCTTCCCAGCCTAACTCTTGGGCGCGCTCTTGGGCGCTCTTCCACAGTCGCAGGAATTCTTCATAGTCGGGGCCGCTATCGAAACCGAAGTGCGACGAGTCCGCCTTCACCGCAACCGTCGCCGCTTCTGCGGCCAGCCTTTTAGCGACTTCTTCGACCGTCTGCATGTGGCCCCATCCGAAGTCGATCGGAGGCACCGAGTAACCGAACCAATCTGCCATAACCCCTCCCCTGATAAAAAAGCAAATCCTAACATGAGCGAAAACAGCAAGATCGAATGGACCGATCACACTTTTAATCCGTGGGAAGGTTGCCAGAAGGTCGGGCCGGGCTGCGACCACTGCTACGCGGAGACCCGCAACGCGCGCTTCGCCGGCGGCACGGCCATCAACTGGGGCCCGGGCGCGCCGCGCCGGCGCACCAGCGCCGCGAACTGGCGCAAGCCGTTGAAGTGGGAAGCTCAAAACCAGGAGTTTGCGGCTCAGCACGGCCGGCGCCAGCGCGTGTTCTGCGCCAGCCTGGCGGACGTGTTCGACAATGCGGTCCCGGATGAATGGCGGACGGACCTCTTCGCCCTGATTGAGCAGACGCCGAACCTGGACTGGCTCATCCTGACGAAGCGCATCGGGAACGTGAAAAAAATGGTCCCACCTGGTTGGCTTCAGCCAGGCGGGTGGCCTCGCCACGTTCGACTGGGCATCACCGTGGTCAACCAAGCCGAGGCTGACCGGGATACTCCAGAACTGCTGCGGCTCAGCTGTCCGAATTTCCTCTCCATGGAGCCGCTGCTCGAGGCCGTCGACCTGGTGCGCGCTGGCGCCCTATGGACCGACATGAACGGAAATGTCGTCCGCTCCGTCGGGCACCACCGCTCAGGGGTCCAGTGGGTGATTACTGGCGGCGAGAGCGGCCCGCGCCCGGTTCATCCGGACTGGCTGCGCGCCCTGCGCGATCAGTGCGCGGCCGCGGGCGTGCCCTTCCATTTCAAGCAATGGGGCTCGCACTCGCTGGCGTATGACCGCGATCGCGATGATCCCGACTGGCGCCAATGCTCGCGCATCGCTCGCAAGCCCGGGCGCTGGATCAACATCAAAGGCGGGCACGGCTTCCATGGCGATCGCGTCCACTACGCCGAGCGCGTGGCCAAGGGCGTAGCTGGTCGGCTGCTGGATGGCGTGCTCCACAACGCATTCCCCGAACCCACGTAGAAAGAACCATGGCTTCAGTCAACAAAGTAATCATCGTCGGCAATCTCGGCCGCGACCCCGAGGTGCGCTACATGCCGAACGGCGAGGCCGTCGCCAACATCGCGGTGGCCACCACCGAGAGTTGGAAGGACAAGAACTCCGGTGAGAAGAAAGAGATCACCGAGTGGCACCGCATCGTGTTCTACCGCAAGTTGGCCGAGATCGTTGGCCAATACCTGCGCAAGGGCGCATCGATCTATGTGGAAGGCCGGCTCCAGACCAGGAAGTGGCAGGACAAGGAAGGCGTCGAGCGCTACGTCACCGAGATCATCGGCGACACGATGCAGATGCTGGGCAGCCGTCCGGTCGCCGGCGGCGCGGGCGAAGCGAGCGGTTATGGTGCACCGGCCGCGCGCCAGCAGCCGGCCCAGCGTCAAGCGTCGAACTTCTCGGATATGGATGACGACATCCCATTTTAGATCTTGCCTCGGAACGGGCGACCTTCTTTCAGCGGAGCGCCACCGACCTCCGCGATGATGGCCTCATAGGCCTGTCTCGCATCTTTGATATGGCTGCGAATCACCAAGGCAGCCTGGTCGTTACTGATGTGCTCATCGCCTTTCTGTTTTGGCCCCAATGCAATGCGTGAGGCGAGATCGAACCACTGAACTAGCCGCGAGGCCGCTTCCTGGAGCGCGATCACGTTGGCGGCGACGGTCTCCGAGCCCAGATCAAAAACAGGGATCGCTTCAAGGCGTCGCACAGATGTCCCGTAGCTCGAGGCGTCATATTGCATGCCGAGGGCAAAAAAGGATGGATAGACCAGATTTCCCACCGTCACTGTGTCCGTGTCGGAGAACACCTCTTCGACGTCGAGGATCTGCTGATATACATCATTTACCACCGCCCTAACCACCTTTAGCAATCGCTCGCCGGCCGCGGCGGCAGCATCCTTGGCCAGCGCTTGGTCATGGACCATCTGCTGCCGCCCAATGACGTATGCCCCGTAGACCGCAGCGATGGCACCAATGGCCTGAACCCAAGCTGCCAAACGGTTGCTGACGGGTTCGGGCATGCCGCCCCAAACACCGTACCAGGTCAGCGACAGCAGCGACGCGATGACCACCCCGTGCGGCCAATACCGCTTCATTTTCCCCATGACGCCCCCTATGAACGAGAAGAATCCTAGCACGCCGGCAGCGCGCGGCGACCAGAACCCCGTCGACCTGCAACGCCTGGACGGCGACATCGTCCCTCCTGACGGCAATCCCTGCTGCCATAGCTTCTTCGAAGCCGTGCAGCACGGCGGCAGCCTGGTCGGCCAGTGCAATAAGTGCGGTTTCCGTCCTGATCCGGTCGAGGGCGATGGCCAGCCCGCCGCCGAGCCAGCGGCCAACGCCCGCCGCGTGCCTGTCGACGCAAACGTCCTTGAGCAGATGGCACGCGAGCGTCCCGACGAATGCTTCCTCAAGGGCAGCGGCATCCTGAAGCTCACCTCCGGAATTCGCTACCTCGAGGGGAAGATCCGTGAGCTGGGCGGGCACGTCAATCCGATGCTGGGCGAGCCCAGCGGCCACAGCTTCAGGCAGCGGCCGCTGCCCGTGCAGGCATTCCGGCTGCCGCCGGCGGGCGAGCCGCTGGGCGACGACTTCGAGGCCTGGTGCTCCGAGGTCGGCTTCGAGGATTTCACCTCCGAGCGCGACGAGACCCTGGCCATCGAAACCGGGGCCGGAACCCTGGTCGCGGAACCGGGCGACTGGATCGTCAAAGGGCCGCTTGGCGACTTCGTGCCCTGCAGCCATGCGGCATTCCCCAAGCTCTTCGAACCGCTGGCGCCGTCGCCCGCAGCCTAAGCGCCGCACCAGCGGCCTGGACGAACCCCGATTTCCTGGAGACATCAATGAACCACACCCCTCTCATGCTTGCTGAGCTTGAGGCGGAGCGTAGCCTGCTGGCCAACACCATCGAGAAAGCCAGCGATGTGTTGACGCGCTGCCTTCAACCGGACGGGATCTCCCGCGCCGAGGCAATCGGCGAGCTGCACGACCTCCTCGATCTGCCCTCAGTGCGCGCCGTCGTCGCAGCAGCCGCAGGCAAGCCGACCGTCGGTCTACACCCCGCCAACGTCAGCGCTGGCGCGCCGCGCGACGTGCCGCTTTACCTGGGCTACAACGACAACATCGCGACTGGCAAGGTGACCGCCATCTACGCGCTGCAGGTCCCCTCCCCCGACGCGATCCCATGCCTGCACGTCGTGACGGAAGAAGAGCCAGTGTCGGCGCAGATGGCAGAACTGATCGGCCGGCTGACGCAGTGGCGCTACTGCATGAGCTACGACTCCAGCTATTTTGGCGAACCGGCAGGCCTTCTGAAGCGGACGGTGCGCGAACTGGAGAAGCGCATCGACGCCGCGCAGATCCGCGCCGCGCACGGAGACGATGACCAGGCCGAGCAACGCGCCAAGTTGGGGTATAGCGGGATGGCCTCCACGGTCATCGATCAACTATGCGCGCGCAACTATGGCTCCAGCGCCACCGGGCAGGAGCAGGCTTTCGCTCGCGCCATCGAGTTCGAGGTGCTTGCGCGGTGCACTCCTCCGAACGCCACGCTTCAGAAGGAGGCGCCGAGCTGGCCAGCGGGCATGCTTGAGCGCGTGAAAGCGGCGGAGCAACGCCTCATCGACGGCCATTCCCTGCGCCGCATCCCTGCCGATCCGACCGACGTCGACATGGTCCTGGCAGAGATGCGCGACTTGATCGAAGGGAAATGGCCGCCGTCTTGGCTGAAGCTCACTCCAGAGGGCGACCTGCACGCCGAAGTGGCGCGCCTGAACCAGATCGTCAACAGCCCGCAGTCCGGCGACTTCCTGCGCGCGGTCAGCACCGAAGGCGAGCACCAACGCCAGCGCTGGGGCAGCAGCCATGACGCCGGCAAGACGGCGGCCGATTGGTTCTGGCTGGTCGGTCACCTCGCTGGCAAGGCATTGCACGCGCACGCTGCCGGCAACGTCGAGAAGGCTGAACACCACGTCATCACCACCGCCGCCGCCCTGCTCAACTGGCACATGGCGATGTTCGGCAAGACCGACATGCGCCCCGGCATCGACGGCGCGCGCCACAACCTCGATACTGAAGGGAGAGCTGCATGAAAACGCCCCGCTTCATCACGTTCACCGGCGCCGACGACACCACGGACATCGACGCCATGTGCCAACTCTATCGCGACTACCCGATCGAGTGGGGGCTGCTGTTCTCGCCGAAGCGCCAGGGCCAGGGGCGCTATCCATCGCTGGACTTCATCAAGCGTCTGGTCGAGGCGCACCCAATGGAATACGCAGCACACCTTTGCGGCGACTACAGCCGCGCCGTGCTGGCCGGTCAGTTCATCGACCATCTGGACCTCATCAACCATAACTTCGCGCGCGTCCAGGTCAACACCACGGATCCCGTTGCCGATCCGTACAGGGTGGCGCTCTACTGGAACGAGAGCCTGATCGAACCGATCCTGCAGTGCCGTGGTGCCTTTCCCCTCGGCCGCGAGGTGTCCTGGCTGTTCGACGCCTCGGGTGGCCGCGGCATTGAGCCCTCATCCTGGCCAGCAGCGCCAGCCCACCAATTTGTGGGCTTCGCCGGCGGCCTAAAGCCCACCAATGTCGGCGCGGCAATGAAGACGCTCGGAGCGATCGCTACTCACTTCTGGATCGACATGGAATCAGGCGTGCGCGACGAAAATGATCGCTTCAGCGTGGATCTCTGCCGACAGGTGTGCGAGGTGGTTTACGGAAAGCCGGGGTACGCAAAATGAGCGCCGATCTGATCGCCACGGCCCTCAAGGACATCCTGGCCGAAAAGCAGGACCACGTTGCAGGCTCTATCGCGCATATGCGCATGGAGCGCGTCGAGGCGGTGTTGCGCCTTCTGGAGCAGCAGGCGAGCGCCAAGGAGGCGCCTGCCGTGATGGATGGGGAGCTGCGAGTCGTTGGGTGGCTCACAGACTGGCCCGAAGAGCCTGAGCTCGGCCACACCTACACTGAGCACAAGGTGCTGCATGCGCGTTCCCTTGAGCTCGTGACAAAGGGGGCGGCCATCGCCTACGGCCAGGAATGCGCCCGCAAGGCCGGGGATGGGCAGGCGGTGATGGAGCTGAAGCAAGTCTACGAAGCCTTCGGCATTGGTGAACAGGCTAGAACGATGCCCACTTTGCTGATGAACATCGAGAATGCGCGTCGTCGTTCCGAGTGCCTATGGGCCATCGAGCGGGAGTTCTTCACGAAGGAAGTTCCGGTGGAGGACTGGCTCGCGGAAGAGCCCGGCGATACCCACGAGGAATGTCCGCTGATGTGGGGTGCAGGCCGTGAGGAATACGTCGAGCAATTCCGTGCAGCGCTTGCCGAACTCACCGCCGCTCCGGCAGCCGTGGCGCAGGAGCCGGTGGCCGTGCCCAAAGGCTGGAAGATGGTGCCGATCGAGCCGGATGACGCCATGCAAGCAGCAGGCCCTGGCGCAATCCGGTTCGACACGACGGTCCTCAACAAAATGTGGACTGCAAACGCTGTCTACCGCGCCATGATCGCCGCCGCGCCCATCCCACCCGCCGCGCAGGCAGGGGACGCGGCGGACACGGCACGGCTGGATTTCATCACCACCTTCGGCGTCCCCTGGTCAGTTCAGTGGATGAAGAAAGGCGACAAGCCAGTCCGCTTCCGAATGGTTGACGATGGAGACCCTTGGGGCCAGTGGCATCCCACCGCTCGGGCCGCCATCGATGTTGCGATGATGGCAAAGGACAAGCCTTGAGCGCCGTCATCAGCACCTGCGGCCTCTACCGCTACACCTTGGAACGCGCGGCAGATGACGTCTTCTGCACGCGCGGAAAGGCCTTATTCATCATGCTGAACCCCAGCACCGCAGACGCGCGCGTCGACGATCCTACGATCCGCCGCTGCCGTACCTTCGCAAAAAGCTGGGACTGCGCCGGCCTGGTGGTAGCCAATCTGTACGCCCTGCGCGCCACGACCCCCGCCGACCTGTGGAAGGCCGCCGATCCGGTCGGGCCGGAGAACGACATGCACCTGCGCATCCTGGCCGCCCAGCACGAAACGGTGGTCTGCGCGTGGGGCGCCAACGCCAGGCCGGACCGCGTCGCCGCCGTGCGCGAGATCTTCAGCGGCCGCCTACATCGGCTCATGTGCCTGGGCACTACCAAGGACGGCGCGCCCCGACACCCTCTGTACCTGGCGAGCAAGACGCCACTGGTGCCCTGGCCAGTACCGACTTAGGCCCAGCACCTCGAAATAGCAAAGGAAGTCCGTATGAACCAACCCGACCCGCGCCTTGCTGCCTTTGCGGAGATCTTGGCCGCGCGCCACCGCATCCCGAAAGCGACGGTCGCCCACCCCGCCGGGGTGATCGTGCCCGACGACGAGTTCATGACCGAGAAGCTGCGAGACCCCGACTACGTCCCCTACTGCATGATGTCGGGGCCCTGCGGCCGCGTGCGGCGCACGACGTTCGGTTTCGAGTGCCCCACCTGCGGCAACAAGACGAACTTCGACCTCACCCACTACAACGGCAACGTCGACGTGCAATACGAAGGCGGCAACGCTGCGGAAGGAGCCCAGGATGAACCTGTTGAAGATCACGACTGAAGCCAGCATCACCGCCACCCTCTCGCTGACGGAAGGCCAGCTCCGCGGCCTCCAGGCCCTTGCCGCATACGGCGACACGGCGTTCTTCAAGGCCTTCTACGTGAAGTTGGGCAAATCATCGATGCAACCAGTTGAAGCTGACATGCGCGAGCTCTTCGAACTTATCCGGCGGGATGTGTCGCCGGCGCTGTCCAAGATCGACACCATGCGCAAGAACTTCAACCTCCCGAAATCGAACATGCGATTCGACACGCCTGTGGAGAACGTGGACACCTTCGCGGAGCACCTGAAAAAGGTCAATCAACGGTATCCGAGCGGACTGCCCTGAAGACCGCGCCCGAGGCCAATCGCCGCAAAATTTGCGGCGATTACCTCCAATATTCGCCGCATAGGATCCTCACAATGCTCGATCAACAAAAAGATAAGGCCGCGTTCCTGAAGGATGTGGCCGCCCACAGGATGACCGTCATCCGCGACGACGGGCTCTACCGCCACCTTCGCTTCAAGGATCCGGAGACCATCGTCTCCCATTTCGATCTGATCACCTGGCCTGGTCACCTCTGCTACACCGGTGACATGGGCACCTACGTGTTCTCGCGCGTCCAGGACATGTTCACATTCTTTCGCCGCACCCCGCACGAGCGCGGCGGCCCGATCGACCTGCGCTACTGGGCTGAAAAATGTCTGTCCCAGGACAAGAGCGGCGGCGGCATCACCGAATTCGACTCTGACCTCTTCGCGGCCGAGATCCGGACCCAGCGGCGCGCCATCTTCCGCCGCCGGCTCGGCCTGAGCAAGGACGAACGGCGCGACTGCTGGCGCGCCCTTGATCGCATCATCGCTGCAGCGGGCGACGGCGAGCACCGTGCATTCCAGGCCGCCTTCGATTGGCATTTCAAGTATGGCAAAGCGCTGTTGCCGTCCGACCCCGAGTATTTCGAGCTGGAGCACTACCACTTCCACCGCGGCCGGCGAGATCTGCAGCTCGAAACCAGCGATTTCCCGCCGTGCCGCTCCTACACCACGCGCTTCCGCTGGTGTTGCCAGGCGCTGGCTTGGGGCATCGAGCAGTACGACCTGGCCAAGGCCGCCGTACAGCCCGAACCTGTTGCCGCGTAAGGCCCCCCGTTCACCGCGCCACACGCGCACCCTCACCGAGAGAATAAAATGAACGCACCCCTTCCAATGGCGGCGGCGACGCCGGCGCTCGACCTCACCCCGGCGCAGTCCATCCATCTGGCGCAAGAGCAAGTGCTCGCGCACGTCCGCGCGGCGATCGCTCGCACCCGCAAGCTGGCCGACCTACTGGAGGCCGACAGTTGCGCCGCGATGCACGGTGCCTGCGACGAGATCGAGGCCTCGATGCCGACGCCGGCCGCCGGAGCCTACTCCTACCGGCTGACGCCGGCGCACTGGATCGTCCACCGCAACGCCCCCGGCAAGCGGATCTTCCCGGCCTCCGCGACGCCGCAAGGCTTCAACGACGAAGGCGCGGCCGACGCCTGGATGCGCGAGAAGATCCTCGTGGGCGGCTTCCCCGAATCCTGGAAGCAGACGCTATATGCTCTGCAGCCCATCATGACCCCGGCCAACATGACAAGCATTCGCGACCGCGTCATGGCGGCCGCCGGTGGGCAACTGCGGGAGGCATACACCTGCAGCCGCACCTGGAGCGCCTGGAGCGCCGGCACCATGTCCGAACAGGACTTCCAGCAGGCCTGCGACGATCACAACCTTGTTTCGGCCGTGGCCGATGCCGTCCTGCAGGAGCTTCCGGGGCCGCTGCCTCCACCCGTCGCGCCGGATCAATTCGCGCCGACACGGGAAGGCTTCGAGCAATTCATCGTGGCCAAGTGCGAGGAGATCTACGGCGCCCCTTGCGTCTTGAATCGCTTTCACGACGAGATGCTGGGCGACACCTACAAGAATCACTTCGTCGCCGGGGCATGGATGCTGTGGCAACTGGGTGTCGAGCCTCGATCGCTCGGCAGCATGCAGCGAGATGAGATCCGCCCCATGGTTCACGATGTACACACGCATCAAGCCAGCACTGGCCGAGGCAAAGGTGAGTGATGGGGCCGCCAGACTTTTCCAAGGTGATCGCCTCTCTGATCACCGCTGTCGCCGTCGTGTCCGCCCTTCTCACCGCGGCGGCAATCTTCGGGTTGCCCTGGCTCTGGCACCTGGCCAAGCCGTGGCTTCACGCTCTTACCGCATAAGGACTTCCCATGAAAACTGAAGACGGCCATACGGCCGTGGCCAAGGTCGACCCCGATTGGCACTGGGTGCTGTACACCGGCTGGGACGATCACAAGGTCTGGGTCCCGGCAAAGCAGGTTGGAAATATCTGGAACTCGGCCTGGTTCGGCGGGCTTTCCTCGCGCGCGGTATGCGCCGGCCCGGCCATGACCATGATCGGCGGCGCCATTCCTGTCTACACGCGTGACGGCGCACTGCAGGGTTTCACCTTGAACGCAGAGACCGACGGCGGCCGACTTCGCCGACTGGTAACTGTCCCGGCGACGCTCTTGGAGCGAGCCGCTTTCGAGCTGCAACACTCTGAGCGCCGCGGCGATGTTGACCTGAATATCGTCAGAGACCTCCGCCGCGCGATTCAAGACCAAGCTCCGAACGCACCGAGTACGGCCGAAAAATTTTGAGCCCTGGCCAAGTTGCCATATAAAAAGGATTCGTCAACATGAAAGCACTGTCCATCCGCCAGCCCTGGGCTACCTTGATCGTCCTGGGCTACAAGGACGTCGAGAACCGCAGTTGGCCGACGCGTCACCGCGGCCCGACGCTGATCCACGCCGCCAAAGGCATGACACGCGGCGAATACGACGACGCCAAGGAGTTGGTCGACCAGCTGATCTGCCGCGGCGCGCAGATCCACCTGCCGGCCTTCGAGGAGCTACCTCGCGGCGGCTTCGTCGGCGTCGCCGACTTCACCGGCTGCGTGGACGACAGCCCCTCCCCCTGGTTCTTCGGCAAGTTCGGATTTACGCTGGCGCGCGCCCGGCCGGTGCCCTTCACACCGTTCAAGGGTGCGCTGAGCTTCTTCGACGTGCCGCCCGCGATCACCGACCAGGTGCTGGCCGGCGCGGCCGCCGGAGCTTCCGATGATTGAGGTTGAGGAAAGCATTGCCCTCGATGACAGCGGCCAGATGCAGCTCTGGGCCCGTGGCCATGTCCCGTGGGGTGAATTCGTGCACGCCGTCATGGCGCTGCTGCGCGACGGGCAGCGCAGCGACATCCCGGAATGGGTGATCGTGCAGGCGCCGGTGCGCCACCTCTACCAGCGCCAGATCCCCCGCCGCGGCAGCGCCGTCAGCGACACCCAGTTCCTTCACCAGGAGACGCCCGGCCAGGGCGCCACGCCCGTGACGGTCCTCGACTTCTGGCTGCCGCTTCATCCGACCATGACGCCCTGGGCGTCGATGGACAGGACCTGACGCCGTGCTGCAGCAGCGCCGCCCCTTCACCGCCGCCAGCGTTCAGGATCTCAGCGACATGGCCCTCATGTTCGCGATCGAGGAAGCGAACGACGATTTAGCGGCCGCCGCCGGCGCGCGCCCCGAGTCCGCCTGGCACAAGGCCGCCTTCGCAGCGGTCATGTTGCTGATGGGCGAGTTGTATCGCCGGCGCACGCCCCTCTTCCACTAGGAACCATCTCTGCCATCACGATGCGCCTACCCATGAACATCACGGGCTTTGCCCTTATCTCGAACCCTCTTCTGGATGCACCGCGCTTCCAGCTGAGCCCCAACGTCCCCGTGACGGAAGAATTCCGCGCCGACTTCAATGCTTGGGCCCGCCGATTCTTCGGCGCCGACGACAAGTTCATCATCTTGCAGGAGTCGCGCACGGTCGTCGTCAGCCCGTACATCTACGATCAATTGATGAAGCACCCCGGCATCGGCCATGCGCCACCGCCGGCCGCCCCCTTCGATCTGGGGCACGCATGAGGACGCTCTACAACGTGTCCATCCTACTGGGCTGCCTGCTGTTCGGCGGATGGATCGGTGCAACTTATGCCGGCACCAGCGTGCTGGTGGCGTGCGAGCAGCATGGCCAGGTCTTCTTCGAGGCCTTCGCCTACCGCGAGCGCATGGCGATCACCTGCACGCCGCCGCGGCCCGCCATGCCGTTCGAACCTGTCAGATAGTCGGAAATTCGGGGCTGGCCGCCGGTACGCGGCCTGCAATCATTGGCACCGGCAAGCAACTACGCGAGAGCCAAGAAAGGATTTCGAATGACAGCCCAAGACGCGGCCGGGAAAGACGCCAGCCGCAAGAAGATCATCAACCGCAAGCAATTGCTCGAGATGATCCCGCTCTCCGAGCGGACCATCCTCGATATGGAGAAGAAAGGCCAATTCCCGCGCCGCTTCGCCATCACCCCGCGCCTCGTCGGATGGGATCTGGCCGACGTCGAGGCCTGGATCGACCAACGCAAGGCCGCCGCCGAGCAACCGGTAGCACCTGGCCTGCATGCGGCGTAGCCCAACATCCCACGGCCGGCCTCGCGCCGGCACTCCCCTAATCGCCGCGCATGGGCGCGCCACCCTAACGCCTCCTTCCTCCGGAGCAAATATGAAAATTATCAGCCAGACGCCCCAGGACGACGGCGCCGTCGTCTACCGCATCAACGTGGCCCAAGCCAAGCTTGGCGTCTCGCGCGCCACCATCTACCGCATGGTCGACGCAGGCACCCTGGAGTTGGTCAAAATTTCCGCGCGCGCTAGCGCGATCACGGCAGCCAGCATCAAGGCCCTGGTGGAGAAGAACAAGGTCCGGCCGTGATGCTATAGTGGCGTCCGAGCAACAGATGGCCGTCGCCCAGCATCGCATATTAAGTGGGTAGCTAGATGGGTAGCCAGCGCAAAAAAAGCCCATCAGAGCAGACGTAACCACTTGATTTAAAAGGACATTGTTTTTTCTATGAAGATAGCCACCTGGAACGTCAACTCCCTCAAGGTCCGCCTGCCGCAAGTGCTGAAATGGCTGGAAGAAAATCCGATCGATGTCCTGTGCTTGCAGGAAACCAAGCTGACCGACGACAAGTTCCCGGAGGCGGAGATCGCAGCGGCCGGCTACATGGTGGAGTTTTCGGGGCAGAAGACCTACAACGGCGTGGCTATCCTGTCGCGCCATCCGATGAACGATGTCGTCAAGAACAATCCCCTGTTCCCGGACGAGCAGCAGCGCATCATCGCCGCGACCATCGAGGGCGTGCGCTATGTGTGCGCTTATATCCCCAACGGCCAGTCGCTGGATTCGGAAAAGTATCCCTACAAGCTGAACTGGCTGGCGGCCTTGCATGAATGGCTGGCGCAGGAGAAAGCCAGGCATCCGAGCCTGGCGCTGCTGGGCGATTACAACATCGCGCCGGAAGACCGCGATGTGCACGATCCGGCGGCATGGAAAGACCAGGTACTGGTGTCGGAACCGGAGCGTGCTGCCTTCCGCAAGCTGCAGGCGCTGGGCCTGACCGATTCCTTCCGGTTGTTCGAGCAGCCGGAGAAGATGTATAGCTGGTGGGATTACCGCCAGATGGGCTTCCGCCTCAACCGCGGCTTGCGCATCGATCACATTTTGCTGTCGGAAGAACTGGTGAAGCGCTGCACCGCCTGCGTGGTGGACAAGGTGCCGCGCAAGTGGGAACAGCCCTCCGATCACGCCCCCGTGATCGCCACGCTGGACGACTGATTCCTTCCCGGGCGGCGCTTATCCGGCGCCGCCGTCCTCCGCGTTCTTCTTGTTGCGCATATTCTTTTCGAACTGCACGTCCAGCTTGCTGACCCGCTTGGGTTTCTGCGGGCCGTAGGCATTGACGAAGGCGACGAACTCGTCCAGCTCCAGGGCTTCGCTCAGTCTTTCCATGGGCATGCCGGCCACGCGCTGGGTCAGCACGAAGCGTTCGTCGGAGGTGCGCAGCATGGAATACTGCTTGGTCTCGGCGCGGTTGTTGAGGCGCTCGATGGCGCTGGCGGCGCGGGTCGATCTCATTGGGGGGCCTCCTCAAGTTTGAGCTGCCAGTATCCCACGTCCATCCAGCGCCCGAACTTGCGCCCGACTTCGCTGAACTGACCGCACTTCACGAAACCCATGCGCTCGTGCAGCGCCACGCTGGCGGGATTGGGCTGGACGATGCCGCCGATCACCAGATGCACGCCCAGCGGCTTGAGTTCGGCGAACAGGCGCGTGTAGAGCTGCCGGCCGATGCCGCGGCCGCCGGCGTCGCGCCGCAGATAGACCGAACTTTCCACCGAATGGCCATAGGCCGCGCGCGGCTTCCATTTGCTGGCGTAGGCATAGCCCAGCAACTCGCCCTGCTCCTCGTACACCAACCAGGAAAACTGCGCCTGCACCTCGGCGATGCGGGCGGCCATGGCATCGACCCCGACCGCCTCGGTCTCGAAGCTGACGGCGGTGTGTTCCACGTAGTGGTTGTAGATACCGCAGATGGCGGCGGCATCGCTTGCCACGGCGTGACGGATGGGATCGGGCATGTCGGTGGGCACAGCGGCAAAAGCCCCAAGTTTATCCAAAAGCGGCCGCGCGCGCATGCGCGAAAGCGCCGCTAGAACTTGTGCCGCATGCCGAGATTGATGCCGACCTGGGCGCCGTTCTCGGCATACAGGCGGGCATTGTTACCCACGCCGACGGGCTGGCCGTTGCCGATCCAGGCGTAGCCGGCGGTGGCGTACAGGTCGGTGCGGGCCGACATCGCGTGACGCAGCCGCGCCGCGAACAGGCGGGGATTCTCACCGCCGTTGTCCGGCACATTGCGCATGTCAACGTGGTAGAAGCCGAACGACAGGGTGTTGGCCCCCGCCAGCGGCAAGGCCAGGCCGAGCCAGAGGAAATCGCTGCGCAGGTCGGCCCGCCCGATGCCATGCTTTAGATGACGACGATAACCGGCAGAGACCTTGGAGCGCCCCAGCAGCGCCGATCCCGACAGCCCGAGGTTGCCGGCGCGGCTGTAGCCAGGAAACAGGACATCGCTGTTCTCCCTGTCGTAGATCAGCGTCCAGCCCCAGCCGGCTTGACGGTAGTCGAGGGCCGAGGCGTATTTGGCATCGGCCGCCGGCTTGCCCGCCACTTCTCCGAAGCCATAGCTGGCGCCCAGGCGATAGGCGCCGAAGCGGCCTTCGTACTTGACCAGGTTGGACACCCGGCCCAGCGTGCCGTCGCGCCGCCCGCCGCGCAGGTGGGTGCTGACGCCGGACCAGGTGTAATTGTTGCCGAACGGGTCATCGCTCAGGAAGTCGCCGGGGGTGCTGTCGCTGCGCCCCAGCAGGACACTGCCGCCAGCCCAGGCGATGCCGACATTGGCCTGGCGGTTGAACAGCGAGCGCGGGTCGGCGGCGCGGCCGGTGTCGGCCAGGAAACCGTTCTCCAGCTGCATGAAGGCACGCATCCCGCCGCCCAGCGGCTCGCTGCCACGCAGGCCCACATGCGAGGTGCTCATGCCGCCCGACTGCATGCGGATGATCGCGCCGCCCTTGTCGCCGGCGTTATTGATGTATTCGACGCCGACGTCGAGCACGCCGTAGAGCTTCACATCCGGCTGGGCCTCGTTGGCCCGCGCCAGCACGCATGGAATCGCCATGCCGATGAAGAGGAGGGTTCGCATCAGTATTGTCCAATATGGGTTGAAGGCGCATCGATCGGATCCACCGTGAAGTGGACCGAGCCGATGCTATTTGGACAACATGACGGTCTGGTTACCGGGCCGGCGCCAACGGCAATCTCCGCGCGATTCTCGAATTGTTGCCGAAGGCGATTCGATGTATTCCGAACTCCGTGCTATGCCCGCAACACTGCCCTCACCTGCTCCAGCGCCGCCGGATCCTCGATGGTCGGCAGGTCGCCCGGATCGCGCCCTTCGCAGATGGCCTGGATGGCCCGGCGCAGCAGCTTGCCGGAACGCGTCTTGGGCAGCAGGCTGACGAAGAACACGCGCGCGGGCCGGCCGACGGCGCCGATCTGCTGGTCCACCACGCCCATGATCTCGCCTTCCAGCGCCAGTTTCTGCTGCGGCGTGGCGGCTGCGTCGGCGTTCTTGAGGATGGCGAAGGCAAAGGCGACCTGGCCCTTCAGCTTGTCTTCCACACCCACCACGGCCACTTCGGAGACATTCGGGTGGCTGGAGATGCTCTCCTCGATCTCGCGCGTGCCCAGGCGGTGGCCGGCGACGTTGATCACGTCATCGGTGCGGCCGAGGATGAAGTAATAACCGTCGGCGTCCTTGATGCCCCAATCGAAAGTGGAATACACCTCGCGCGGCAGGCTGCGCCAATAGGTGTTGACGAAGCGCTGGTCGTCGCCGTACACGGTCTGCATGCAGCCCGGCGGCAGCGGGCCTTCGATGGCCACCACGCCTTTTTCGTTGGGCGCGCATTCCTCGCCGGTGGTCTCGTTGAGGATGGCCATCCTGTAGCCGGCCATCGGCACGCCGGGGCTGCCCAGGCGCGTGGGCTTGTCGTCCACGCCCTTGGCGATCGAGATGATGGGCCAGCCGGATTCGGTCTGCCAGTAGTTGTCGATCACCGGCACGCCCAGCGCGTCGGAAATCCAGGTCGACGTGGTTTCGTCCAGCGGCTCGCCGGCCAGGTAGAGCGCCTTCAGCGACGAGGTGTCGTAGCGTTGCATGAATTCCGGCGGCTGCTTCTTCAGCACGCGGATCGCGGTCGGCGCGGAGAACATGCGCGTGACCTTGTACTTCTCGACGATGCTCCACCACACGCCGGCGTCGGGCCGGATCGGCAAGCCTTCGTAGAGCACGGTCGCCATGCCGTGGATCAGCGGGCCATAGACGATGTAGGAGTGCCCCACCACCCAGCCGATGTCCGACGTGCAGAAGTAGGTCTCGCCGGGCTGGCCGCAGAAGATGTGCTGCATCGACGCCGCCAGCGCCACCGCATAACCGCCGACGTCGCGCTGGACGCCCTTGGGCTTGCCGGTGGTGCCGGAGGTGTAGAGCACGTAGCTGGTCTCGTTGGATTCCAGCCAGGCGACCGGTACTGGCTGGCCCAGGTATTTTTCGCGCAGCGGCGCGTAATCGACGTCGCGCTCCAGCGTGCGCGGCATTTCCGCCAGGCCGCGATCGGCCAGCAGCACGTGCGCCGGCTTGTGCCGTGCCAGGCGGATCGCCTCGTCCAGCAAGCCCTTATAGGGAATCACCTTGCCGCCGCGCGAACCGGCGTCGGCCGAGACGATCAGCCGCGGCTGCGCATCGTCGATGCGCGAGGCCAGGCTGTTGGAGGCGAAGCCGCCGAACACCACCGAATGCACGGCGCCGATGCGCGCGCAGGCCAGCATGGCGAACACCGCCTCGGCGATCATCGGCATATAGATCAGCACCCGCTCGCCGCGCGCCACGCCCAGCGATTGCATGGCGGCGGCCATGGCCATCACCTCTTGCTGCAGCTCGGCATAGGTATAGGTGCGCTCGCTGCCGGTCTCGGTGGAGATGGCGATCAGCGCCGGCTGCTGCGCGCGCAGCGGCAGGTGGCGGTCAACCGCGTTGTGGCAGAGATTGGTCTTGCCGCCGATGAACCAGCGCGCGAACGGCGCGCGCGAATAATCCAGCGTTTGGGAAAACGGCTGTTCCCAGTGAATGCGCTCGGCCTGATGCGCCCAGAACACCTCGGGCTGCTCGATGGACTGGCGATAGAATTCCTCGTATTGCATGATGTCTCCTCATGTCTTTCGAATTGGAATCTTGATGGTCGCGTCCGCGTTCTTGTTATATGCGGACGACGTGTGCCTGCTCGCGCCGCCGGCCTCTGCGGACGCGGCGATGCCAATACTCTGGCACGGCAAACTTACTTGCTGCTGAATCGGGGATGCAGGTGCTGCCGCGGCGCGGCGGCGGCATGCAGGAACGCCTCTTCGAGCGTGTCCATCCTGCTGCAACGGAGAAACGGGGAAACGGAGGGAGGGAGCGGACGGCGATCGCCGTCCGCGAGGATGAAGATATCAGATGCCGGCGCCGTCGGCAGGCGCCGACCAGGCTTACCTGGCCTTGCAGTCGTTGGCGAGCTGCTGGCCGATCTTGGAATTGAGCAGCATCGACTTCGACGGAATCTGGATCCACACCAGCCCTTCGCTCCTGTTCTCCAGGCGCACCGCGCCGGTCGAGGTGCTGACCGGGTTCATCGTGTAGGAATTGCCCTTCCAGGTCAGCGTCACGCCATCGGTGACGCGGCCGTCCATGCGCAATTCCACCTTGTTGCCCATCTCGCAGCTGAAGTTGCCGGTCACCAGTTGGGTCGCCCAAGTGGGCTGGGTGGCGGCCGGCGCCTTGAAGATCTGCGGCAGCACGGGCTTGGTTTCGGTCACCGGCACCGCTTCCTGCGAGGCGCAGGAAGCCAGCAGGACGGCGGCCGCGCCGGCGAAACAGAGGGTCAGGGCAGAGGAAAAGCGCGTAGCGTTCAATGCGGTCATCGGAATATCCAGGTGAGGTGCGGACCCGGATACTGCGCTGCAGCGAACCGGATCCCGGAAGAGGGCTCAAAATGATTCGACCGCATCTTAGCAATTTATTGCATTTGTCACGACACTGTGCAGATCTTGTTACAAATCTGCCGGCCACGGCGGCTCCAAACCGGCGCCGCCGCGGCTTCCCTCCTCCTTGATCCCTGCCCCCTCCGCCGCTTATTTGCGCTTGGCGATCGGCACGAATTTCAGATCTTCCGGACCGACGTAGTTGGCCGACGGACGGATGATCTTGTTGTCGATGCGCTGCTCGATGATGTGCGCCGCCCACCCCGAGGTGCGGGCGATCACGAACAGCGGCGTGAACATCGCGGTCGGCACACCCATCATGTGGTAGGACACGGCCGAGAACCAATCGAGGTTGGGGAACATTTTCTTGATATCCCACATCACCGTTTCCAGGCGTTCGGCGATGTCGAACATCTTGGTCGAGCCGGCTTCCTTGGACAGCTTGCGCGCCACTTCCTTGATCACCTTGTTGCGCGGATCGGAGATGGTGTAGACCGGGTGACCGAAGCCGATCACCACTTCCTTGTTTTCGACGCGACGGCGGATGTCGGCTTCGGCTTCGTCCGGGTTGTCGTAGCGCTTCTGGATCTCGAACGCGACTTCGTTGGCGCCGCCGTGCTTGGGGCCGCGCAGCGCGCCGATGGCGCCGGTGATGGCCGAATGCATGTCCGAGCCGGTGCCGGCGATGACGCGGCCGGTGAAGGTGGAGGCATTGAATTCGTGCTCGGCGTACAGGATCAGCGACGTGTGCATGGCCTTTTCCCAGGCGTCCGACGGCTTCTCGCCATGCAGCAGGTGCAGGAAGTGGGCGCCGATGGAGTCATCGTCGGTCTCGACGTCGATGCGGTTGCCGTTGTGGCTGTAGTGATACCAGTACAGCAGCATCGAGCCCAGCGAGGCCATCAGGCGGTCGGCGATGTCGCGCGCGCCCGGGATGTTATGGTCGTCCTTCTCCGGCAGCACACAGCCCAGCGCGGAAACGCCGGTGCGCATCACGTCCATCGGGTGCGATGCCGCCGGCAGCCATTCCAGCGCCGCCTTGACGTTGGCCGGCAGGCCGCGCAGCGCCTTCAGCTTGGCCTTGTAGGCGCGCAGTTCGGCGGCGGTGGGCAGCTTGCCGTGCACCAGCAGGTGGGCGATCTCCTCGAACTCGCAGCTATCGGCCACGTCCAGGATGTCGTAGCCGCGGTAGTGCAGGTCGTTGCCGGTCTTGCCGACGGTGCACAGCGCAGTGTTGCCGGCGGTCACGCCGGACAGGGCCACGGATTTCTTGGGCTTGAAGCCCGGTGCTGCCTGTTGTTCGCTCATCGTGTTCTCCTCAAGGTATCGGTGGACTTGCTTATTGTTGGAACCGGCCCGATCGCCTGCGGCGGGCCGGCCGGCTTACTTGTTCTTTTGCTGGGCGAACAGCGCGTCCAGCTTTTGCTCGTAGCTGTGGTAGTCGATGCGGTCATACAGCTCCATGCGGGTCTGCATGGTATCGACCACGTTCTTTTGCGTGCCGTCGCGGCGGATGGCGTTATAGACGTTCTCGGCCGCCTTGTTCATGGCGCGGAAGGCCGACAGCGGATACAGCACGATGCCGACGTCGGCGTCCTTGAGTTCATCCACGGTGAACAGCGGGGTCGAGCCGAACTCGGTGATGTTGGCCAGGATCGGCACCTTCACGGCGTTGGCGAATGTCTTGTACATCGCCAGGTCGGTGATGGCTTCCGGGAAGATCATGTCGGCGCCGGCTTCGACGCAGGCGACGGCGCGCTCCACCGCGGCCTCCAGGCCCTCCACGGCCAGCGCGTCGGTGCGCGCCATGATCACGAAATTGTCGTCGGTACGGGCGTCCACCGCGGCCTTGATGCGATCCACCATTTCCTGCTTGGTGACGATTTCCTTGCCCGGACGGTGGCCGCAGCGCTTGGCGCCAACCTGGTCTTCGATATGCACGGCGGCGGCGCCGAACTTGATCATCGACTTCACGGTACGCGCCACGTTGAAGGCCGAGGCGCCGAAGCCGGTGTCCACGTCCACCAGCAGCGGCAGGTCGCAGACATCGGTGATGCGGCGCACGTCGGTCAGCACGTCGTCGAGGTTGGAGATGCCCAGGTCGGGCAAGCCCAGCGAACCGGCCGCGACGCCGCCGCCGGACAGATAGATCGCACGAAAGCCCGCGCGCTTGGCCAGCAGCGCGTGGTTGGCGCTGATCGCGCCGATGACCTGCAACGGGGATTCTTCCTGGACGGCCTTGCGGAATGCTGCGCCTGCGGAGTGGAGAGCCATGGTGACACCTTCAGTGTGGGTTGCTGGATGTTTCTTGCCGTGTCCGCGCATTGTCTTTTGTCATGCGACGCCTGGGCGTTTCATCGGACAAACTGGCAGGCTGTATTGCAACGGCCGTGCCACGGCGCTGCGGCAAAAGCGAACCGCAGCCGGCGTCCGCACTTGCCGCAGGCGACAAGCGAAAGAAAATCAACGACTTAGCCGCACCTCCGATGGACCGCCAACGCGATTCTCCCGGCCACGGCTGTCTATCGCGCGGCCACTTGGAACGTTCCAAAAGTGTTACATTAACGTTTCACTTGAACGAATTGAAACATCCGGATCATCCATGAAACGCCCTGCCCCCGCCGACCGCAGCGCCGACAAACCCGTGATCTGGACGGTGTCGGTCTCGCGCCTGTCCGAACTGTTTCGCGACATCACCCTGGAATTCGACGACCTGGCCGATATCGAACCCATCCATCTCGGCTTCGATGACGCCGTGCGCGAGATCCGCGAGCGGCTCGCCACCGAGCGCTGCGATGCGGTGATCTCGGCCGGCTCCAACGGCGCCTATCTGAAAAGCCGCCTGCCGGTGCCGGTGATCGTGGCGCGCGCCAGCGGTTTCGACGTCATGCAGGCGCTGGCGCGGGCGCGCAAGATCACGCGCCGCATCGGCCTGGTCACCTACCAGGAAGCGCTGCCGGCGCTGGCGGAATTTCAGCAGATGTTCGGCCTGGACATCGTGCAACGCACCTACGCCACCGAAGAAGACGCGCGCGCCGTGGTCAACGATCTGAAGGCGGCCGGCATCGAGGCCATTGCCGGCGCCGGCCTGATCACAGACCTGGCCGAAGAAGCCGGCCTGCACGGCATCTTCCTCTACTCCTCCGCCTCGGTGCGTCAGGCCTTCGAGGACGCGCTGGAACTGGCGCGCCTGACCCAACTGGAAACCGCGCGCGGGCGCAGCCTGCCGGTATCCGACACGCTGCGCGCGCGCCATCACATCAAGGATCTGCGCGGCGACTCGCCAGCCATGGAAGAAGTGCGCCAAGCGATCACGCTGTTTGCGCGCTCGCCCGCCACCGTGCTGATCCAGGGCGAGACCGGCACCGGCAAGGAACTGGCGGCGCAGGCAATCCATCGCGCCCATCCCATGATGCAGGGCAAGGCGCAGACGGCGCATCCCTTCGTCGCGGTGAACTGCGGCGCGCTGGCCGAATCGCTGCTGGAATCCGAACTGTTCGGCTACGAAGAAGGCGCCTTCACCGGCTCGCGCCGCGGCGGCCGCGCCGGGCTGTTCGAAGCGGCCAACCGCGGTACGCTGTTCCTCGATGAAATCGGCGAAATGCCGTTGCCCTTGCAGACCCGGCTGCTGCGCGTGCTGGAGGAACGCGAGGTGGTGCGCGTGGGCAGCACGCGACCGATTCCAATCAACGTGCGCTTCATCAGCGCCACCCATTGCGATCTCGATGCGCGCGTGCGCGAGGGCCGCTTCCGGGCCGATCTGTATTACCGGCTGGGCGTGCTGCGCCTGCGCCTGCCGCCGCTGCGCGAGCGCCGCGAGGATATCCCGGCGCTGGCCGAATGGCATCTCAAGCACGCGCTGGCGGCGCTGGATACGCGCCCGCACGCCAACCTGGGCGCCGAGATCGCGCGCTGCGCGCCGCTGCTGTCGGCCTGCGACTGGCCGGGCAACGTGCGCGAACTGCGCAACATGATGGAGAGGCTGGCGCTGTTTCTCGCCGCCGAACCCTTGCAGGCGCTGACGCCGGCGCTGATCCTACGCATCGCGCCGGAGATCGCGACGACATCCAGCGCTGCCCTGCCCGCTCTCGCCCCTGCGGCGGCGATGACGTCCGCGCCTGCGATCGACGATATCCATGCCGTACTGCAACGCTATCGTGGCAACCGCGCGGCGGCGGCGCGTCATCTCGGCATCAGCCGGACCACGCTGTGGCGCAAGCTCAAGGAAGACGAGGAAAGCGGCACCGCATGAATGCGCGCTGAAGGTACCGATCAAGGCCTGTGCCACGACACGCGCTCGTGGCGATTCGTGGCTATCAGTGCAGGAGAATCGATGGACATTCGGTCGTAAATTATTTGCGCCGAATGAAATCCTACGCGGCTTTCCCGTCGCCTGATAATCATACGACAGCGCTCCTTGACAGGCCGTCCACGCGCCCCCTATCCTCGGCCGCTGTATCGGCGCATGCCGTACTTCGGGGTGAGAATCGACCACACACGGGCAGCGCGCCTGCCCCTTCCGGCGAGGCCTGCCGGCCCGCTCCTTCAATCACTTGCACCATTCAAACAGGGAGAATCCATGTCCAGCACCAGCGCGGCTCCAACCGCAGAACAGACGCATCCGCAGGCCAGGCGCGCCATCATTTCCTCGTCCATCGGCAATGCGCTCGAATGGTTCGACATCCTGATCTACGGCGCCTTCGCGGTCGTGATCGCCAAGCAGTTCTTCCCCACCGGCAACGACACGGTCTCCCTGCTGCTGACCTTCGGCACCTTCGGCGTGTCCTTCTTCATGCGTCCGCTGGGCGCGGTGGTGCTGGGCGCCTATTCCGACCGCGTGGGTCGCAAGGCGGCGCTGATGCTGTCGATCACGCTCATGACCATCGGCACCGCGATGATCGCCTTCATGCCCAACTATGACACCATCGGCCTGCTGGCGCCGGCCGGCATCGCGCTGGGCAAGATGATCCAGGGCTTCTCGGCCGGCGGCGAATTCGGCAGCTCGACCGCCTTCCTGGTCGAACACGCGCCGCACCGCCGCGGCTTCTTCTCCAGCTGGCAGGTGGCCAGCCAGGGCATCAGCCTGCTGCTGGCGGCGATCTTCGGCGCGGTGCTCAACAACATGCTGAGCCCGGAGCAACTGGCCTCCTGGGGCTGGCGCGTGCCGTTCATCTTCGGCCTGCTGATCGCTCCCGCCGGTATCTACATCCGCCGCCACCTGGACGAAGCGCCCGAGTTCAAGGACTCCAACGAGAAGACCGACGCACCGCTGCGCGACACCTTCTCCAGCCAGAAGATGCGCCTGCTGATCGGCGCCGGCAGCGTGATCATGGCGACCGTCTCGGTCTATCTGTCGCTGTACATCCCGACCTACGCGGTCAAGCAACTGGGCCTGCCGGCCTGGTCGTCGTTCGCCGCGATGTCGGTGGCCGGCCTGATCATGGCCGTGGGTTCGCCGCTGGTGGGCGAATGGTCCGACAAGATCGGCCGCACGCCCTTCATGATCGCCAGCAGCGCGCTGTACATCGTGCTGACCTATCCGATGTTCGTGTTCCTGACCAACTCGCCGGGCTTCATCCAGTTGCTGTTGCTGCAGACCGTGATCGGCGTGCTGATGACCATGTACTTCGCGGCCATGCCGGCCCTGCTGGCCGACATCTTCCCGGTGGCCACGCGCGGCACCGGCATGTCGCTGGCGTATAACATCGCCGTGACCATCTTCGGCGGCTTCGCCGGCCTGATCATCACCTGGCTGATCGACTTCACCGGCAACAAGCTCTCGGTGAGCTACTTCGTGATCTTCGGCTCCGTCCTCAGCCTGATCGCGACGATCTCGGCGCGCGCGGTATTGCGCCTGCGCTGATCGCTGCGACTTGCCGCTGATACCGCGGCAAGCGGCGGGCAGCCAATAAAAATGGCCCGGATCGTCATGCGATCCGGGCCATTTCTTTTTTTCTATCCGCTGTCTTTGACCTGCTCCCCTAGATTAGTACGGCAATGATGTAGAGTCTGCCCCATACGGAGGCAGCATGAAGAAACGATTTACCGAAGAGCAAATTATTGGCGTACTCAAGGAAGCCGAAGCCGGTATGAAAGTGGCCGAGGTATGCCGGAAGCACGGCATCAGCGACGCGACGTACTACAACTGGAAATCCAAGTTCGGCGGGATGACGGTATCCGAGGCCCAACGGCTCAAGACGCTGGAGGCCGAGAATGCCAAGCTCAAGAAACTGCTAGCAGAAAGCCTGTTGGACAACGCTGCACTGAAGGATGTGCTCGGCCGAAAGTGGTAAGCCCGCAGGATAGGCGAAGCGCCGTGACGCACATCA
>WNDX01000209.1 GCA_009914615.1 Herbaspirillum frisingense | reverse complement strand
GCGCCTTCTATGCGATTCTTGTTCATCGGCTCGCGATTTACGCTCCACGCTTCCTTCCCACACTCGGTCACCCTCATGCAGTTGCGCTTCACTTCATTCACTGTGACCAGCTCATGGCGGGACTTGCACCCGCAGGAGTGCGCCCATGCTGGGCGCACAAAGAAAAGCCGCGAATGCAAGTTCGCGGCTTTTTTTCATTTGCACGGGATGGAGGTGTTTCGTGCATCTCGTACCGGAGATCGTGTGGGATCGGGATCTCTGGCGTTCTCAGGCCCTCCTTCTATCAAGGCCCGGACGGCGTCATTCAAGCTCAAGCGCTGGTGAGGCGTGACAAACGACACTGGATCCCGGCCTTCGCCGGGACGACGCAGCGGGTTGAAATGTGACTGGATTCATCCATGGGATGGGGATGACTGGGGTAACGGATGCTCATCTGCGCGACGGACATGGTTGAAGCGCACCAGTGTTCCTCTGTACGAGGGAGACGGTTAAAGCGCCAGCAGTGCTTATCTGTGCGACGGAGGTGGTTGAAGCGCGGACAGAGTTCATCTGTACGGGGAATGCAGTTAAAGCATGTCGGGTTCGTCTGTGGAGCGACGACGATCGAAGCATGCCCAATTCATCCGTGAACCGGATTTGTCCGTGAAATCACACTCCCCCGCTTTGTCATACGTCGTCCTGACGAAGGTCAGGATCCAGCGTCGTTCCGGCGTCTCAGGTACATGACAAACGCCGCTGGATCCCGGCCTTCGCCGGGACGACGGGTGAGAAGATCACGGCAAGAGGCGGACTTGCATAAAAGCCGACGGCGTCCCAGTTGCTGCCGAACGGAAGTTGGCGTTGGCGTTGGCGTTGGCGTTGGCGTTTGGCGTTTGGCGTTTGGCGTTTGGCGTTTGGCGTTTGGCGTTTGGCGTTTGGCGTTTGGCGTTTGGCGTTTGGCGTTTGGCGTTTGGCGTTTGGCGTCGGGCCCTATTTCGTCAATAGCACTTGGCTTGTACTCTCAAAGGTCGTGCGCTGCCATCTTCTTGCTGCATTCGCTTGTCGCCGCACTCTCGTCGTCCTGGCGAAGGTCAGGGCCCGGCGTCGTTCAGCGGCCCGGGAAACGCAAGCCAAGTTGCCGGATCCCGGCCCCTACCAAATGAAGGAGCACCAGTGACGCTCATCTCCGCAAAACGACACGCTGCCCTCACTCCCCGCCCAGCAGGAAATTTCCCCGCACATCCAGTTCCCCGCCCTGACCCGCCGTCTCATCCTTCAGCGCCACACCCGACAAGCCTCGGCGATGCGCTTCCGACATCAGGTAGTGCAGCTTGTAAGCGGCCTCTTCGTAACGCAAGCCTTCCGGCCGCACGTTGGAGATGCAGTTGCGACCGGCATCGGTCAGGCCGCGCGCCGGCATCCAGGTCAGGTACAGGCCCATGCTGTCCGGCGAACTCAGTCCCGGACGTTCGCCGATCAGGATCACCACCAGCTTGGCGCCCAGCAGCTCACCCACTTCGTCGGCCACCGCGACACGCCCCTGGCGCACGATGACGGGCGGCGCGATGCGCCAGTTCTCCGGCGCGATGCGCGGCATCAGCTCAGCCAGGAAAGGCGCGGCGTTCTGTCCCACCGCCAGCGAGGACAGGCCATCGGCGATGATGAAGGCGATATCGTAGGGCCGCGCCTGCGCCGCCACGGCGAACGGCGCAGCCAGCATCTGCGCGCGCGATGCGTCGGATAGCCTGCGCCCCAGGTCGGGGCGCTGCAGATAAGCAAGACGGTCGGGCGCGGCGCTATCCAGCACCAATGTTTCGCCGGCTGCGCCGATGCCGCGCTCCTGCAACTGCGCCGTCAGCGCATCCACGTCCAGTGCCAGATGCACCGCGTCGCGCGCCTGGGCGTGCGCCAGCTGGAAGGCCAGTTGCGCCTGCGTCGGTAGACTCACGCCAGCGCGTCCCAGCGCGATGCGCGCGGCGGTGAAGCGACGCAGCGCTTCCCAGGGATTGTCGGTCACCGGCTTGCCTGTGCCGGCGGGTTTGCCGTTCTTGTCGATACGCCCCATGGTTCAGTGCAACCTCAGCAAGGCGTCGCGGAAAGCCGGCGGCGTGCCCGCATGCAGGCGGAACTGCGCATCGCCCTCGCCGGCGTTGAAAATCTGCATCCGCTGCAACCAATTCTCGAACTCCGGCGCCGGGCGGGAACCCAGCACGCGGCGCGCGTAGAGCGCATCGTGGAAAGACGTCGTCTGGTAATTGAGCATGATGTCATCCGAGCCGGGAATGCCCATCACGAAAGTGCAGCCAGCCACGCCCAGGAGCGTGAGCAGCACGTCCATGTCGTTCTGGTCGGCCTCGGCATGGTTGGTATAGCAGACGTCGCAGCCCATCGGCAGGCCCAGCAGCTTGGCGCAGAAATGGTCTTCCAGGCCGGCGCGGATGATCTGCTTGCCGTCGTAGAGGTATTCCGGGCCGATGAAGCCGACCACCGTGTTGACCAGCAGCGGCTTGAACGCACGCGCCACGGCGTAGGCGCGCGCCTCGCAAGTCTGCTGGTCGATGCCGTGGTGGGCGTTGGCCGACAGTGCGCTGCCCTGCCCGGTCTCGAAATACATGACGTTGTCGCCCACCGTGCCGCGCTTGAGCGAAAGCGCCGCCTCGCGCGCCTCACCCAGGAGGGCTAGGTCGATGCCGAAGCCGCGGTTGGCGGCCTCGGTGCCGGCGATGGACTGGAACACCAGATCCACCGGCGCGCCGCGTTCAATGGCGGCGATCGTATTGGTGACGTGGGTCAGCACGCAGGACTGCGTGGGGATCTCGTAGCGGGCGATGACGTCGGCCATCATGCCGACCAGCTTCATGACCTGCGGCACGTTGTCGGTGGCGGGATTGATGCCGATCACGGCGTCCCCGTTGCCGTACAGCAGGCCGTCGAGCATGCTGGCGGCAATGCCGCTGGCGTCGTCGGTCGGGTGGTTGGGCTGCAGGCGGGTGGAGAGCCTGCCCGGCAGCCCGATGGTATTGCGAAAGGCGCTGACGACCCGGCATTTCCTGCCCACGAGGATCAGATCCTGGTTGCGCATGATCTTGGACACCGCCGCCGCCATCTCGGGCGTGATGCCCGGCGCCGCGGCAGCCAGCACGGCGCTATCGGTGTCGTCGGCCAGCAGCCAGTTGCGGAAATCGCCCACCGTCAGATGCGCGATCGGTGCGAAGGCGACGCGGTCATGGGTATCGACGATCAGGCGCGTAATCTCGTCGTCCTCGTAAGGCACCAGCGCTTGCTCCAAAAAGCACTTCAGCGGCAGCTCCGCCAGCGCCATCTGGGCCACCGCGCGCTCCTCTGCGGTGGCCGCCGCGATGCCGGCCAGCATGTCGCCCGAACGCGCCGGCGAGGCCTTGGCCATGAGCTCCTTCAGATCGCGAAAAACGTAGCTGGCGCTGCCAACGCTATGCTTGAACCGATGTTCCGGCATGGTCTTCCTCCTTCTTCATGGCGGCCCGGCCAGGCGCTGCCGCTGACACGAACCCATCATCCTCATGATGCCGGCCACCATCGGTTCACGGTGGTGTCAGCGTCCGGGCGCGGCTTGCGCCGCCGCGGCGCCATCGACGCGCCGGCGCGCGATGACCACGAACCAGGCATAACCCAGCGCCAGCAGGGCCAGGAAGATGCCGAAGATCAGCGGGTTGTAATAGATCATCGTGGCCATGCACACCAGCGCGCCGAACAACGCGAAGGCAGGGAAATACGGATACAGCGGCGCGCGGAACGGACGCTCCAGCCCGGCTTCGGCGCGGCGCAGCCGGAACAGGCTCAGCATCGACAGAATGTACATCAGGATCGCGCCGAACACCGACATGGTGACGATGTTGGCCGTCAGCGTCTGACCGCCGAGGGTGACCAGCTCATCGCTGTAGATGGCGGCGATGCCCACCACGCCGCCGGCGATGATGGCGCGGTGCGGCGTCTTGAAGCGCGGATGCACGCGCGCGAAATAGGCTGGCAGGTAGCCTTCCCGCGCCAGCGCGAATATCTGGCGCGAATAGCCCAGGATGATGCCGTGGAAGGATGCTACCAGGCCGAACAGGCCCAGCCACACCAGCATGTGCAGCCAGTTGCTGTTGTCGCCGACGATCAGCTTCATGGCCTGCGGCAGCGGGTCGTTGATATTGGACAGCTTGGTCCAGTCGCCCGCGCCGCCGGCGAACAGCATCACACCAATGGCCAGCGCCACCAGCGTCAGAATGCCGGCGATGTAGGCGATGGGGATGGAACGCTTCGGCTCCTTGGCCTCCTCGGCCGCCATCGCCACACCCTCGATGGCGAGGAAAAACCAGATCGCGAACGGGATCGCGGCGAACATGCCGGGCACCGCCGCCAGACTGAAACTGTCGCTGCCCGCCCAACCGCCCTTGGTGAAGTTGGCCAGCGAGAAGCCGGGCGAGACCACGCCCATGAACACCAGCAGCTCGAAGATCGCCAGCAGCGTCACGCACAGCTCGAAGGTGGCGGCGATCTGCACGCCGACGATGTTCAGGGTCATGAACACCAGGTAGGCGCACAGCGCGGCCAGCTTGGGATCGATGGCGGGAAACTGCACGTTGAGGTAGGCGCCGATGGCCAGCGAGATGGCCGGCGGCGCGAACACGAATTCGATCAGCGTGGCGGCCCCGGCCAGATAGCCGCCCACCGGCCCGAAGGCGCGCTTGCTATAGGCGAACGGGCCGCCGGCATGCGGGATGGAAGTGGTGAGCTCGGTGAAGCTGAAGATGAAGGTGGCATACATCGCCGCGATGAACAGCGCCGTGACGGTGAAACCCAGCGTACCGGCGCTGGCCCAGCCGTAGCTCCAGCCGAAGTATTCGCCCGAGATCACCAGGCCGACTGCGATGCCCCACAACTGCAGGGTGTTCAGGACCGGCTTGAGGGCCTGGCCTGGTGCGGATGAGCTTGTATCCATGGTCTCTCCTGGGGGCGCGATGTGCGCTTGCAGCACGCTGCGGCGCATGGGTCTGAAAGTGCTTGGGAAATTCGCGGGCACAGCGCTTGCTTGAAAACAAGGCCGCACCATGGTCAGGAAATATAGCAACGGCGATCCGGACGCCGTTATCGAAATTCGGCAAACCTGCCAGGCAAGCCCGGCCGCCTGGCGCCAACGGGAGTCAGCCCATGTCCGCATCTCCACTGTTCCAGCCTGGAACACAACGCGCCACCGGTGGCGCAGAGCTGGCACAGCCGCAGCCGCACAACAGGCAGGCGCTGCGCACCGTGCTTGCGCGCGACGTCGATGAGCATGCCCACAACCTGACCAACTGGGAACAGCGCTACGACCAGCTTACCTGCGGCGCTTTCGAGGGCGTATTGGACGAATGGCAGAGCGCCGGCCTGCAGATCTTCCGCGAAGGCACCAGCCGCGCCATCCGCCAGTCGTGCCGGGTCTGGCCGGACGCCTTCTGGTTCGGCATCGAAGCCCGGCCGGCGGGCATGCGCATCAATGGCCGCCAGGTCGGCGCCGATGTCGTGATGACGCGGCCGGGCGGTTGCGAATTCGAACTGGTCACGCCCGACCGGCACGAAATCTACGGCATCGTGGTGCAACGCGACGCGCTGCTGGCCACGGCCGCCCGCCTGGGTTGCGAACCGGATTGGCGGCGCCTGGGCGCGGCCGAGTTGCTGAATGTGGAGCATCAGATGCTGGATGCCTGCCGCCGCCACATCGCCGGCCTGCTGCGCCTGGCCGGCGGCGTCCACGGTAATGACGGAAACGCGGCACTGCAACTGCGCCAGGAGGCGGTATTGGTGTCCCTGCTGGCGCTGCTGGACGGCGGCGAGATCGAGGCCGAGGCCGGCGCCAGCTTCCTGCGCCGGCGTCGCATCGTCAGCGAGGCCCGCGCATACGCGATGGCTCAGCAGGAAAACCCCGTCACCGTGCCCTGATCTTGCCCCTGATTTACGGACACCTATCTAAGCGACATTGGCCAGCTCGTACTGCTCTGGGCTGAGGTAGCCCAGGGTCGAGTGCAGCCGGATCCGATTGTAGTCAACCTCAATGTAGTCAAACACATGAGCCTTGGCCTGCTCCCGTGTGGCGAGGTGTTCACCATGGATGGCCTCGACCTTCAGACTGTGGTTCCAACTCTCCATTGCTGCGTTGTCGTAGCAGTTGCCTCTGGCACTCATGCTGGCGATCAAAGCGTATTGCTCCAACAGGGCGCGGTGCTCGCGCGAGCAGTATTGGCTACCACGGTC
>WNDX01000208.1 GCA_009914615.1 Herbaspirillum frisingense | reverse complement strand
GCGCCTTCTATGCGATTCTTGTTCATCGGCTCGCGATTTACGCTCCACGCTTCCTTCCCACACTCGGTCACCCTCATGCAGTTGCGCTTCACTTCATTCACTGTGACCAGCTCATGGCGGGACTTGCACCCGCAGGAGTGCGCCCATGCTGGGCGCACAAAGAGAAAGGCCGATACCGGATTCCGGCATCGGCCTTTTTTTGCCGGAGCCGATCGTCCAAGTTAATCCTGTCGTCCTCGATGTAAAGCGAACTTGACATAGTCAGGAAGGCTCATTACGATGTAAAGCATCCTTTACATCACACTGGAGACCATCATGTCCGAACTCAACCACTACAAGCGCTATTACAAGGAAATGGGCGGCGCCATGATCGCCTACGTGATCGTACTGATCCTGTCGCTGCGCTACGGCCTGCGGCTGGAGCACGGCCTCCTGCAAACCCTGGTGTACCTGGCGCCGATGCTGCCCTTCCTGTTCGCCATCTGGGCGGTGGTGCGGCAGATCCGCCGCTCGGACGAATTCATGCGCAAGATCTCGGTCGAGCACCTGGCCATCACTGCCGGTGTCACAGCCGGCTGGACCTTCACCTACGGCTTCCTGGAGAACGCCGGCTTCCCCAAGCTCAGCATGTTCACGGTCTGGCCGGTGATGGGCGCGGTGTGGTGCTTCCTCAGCGTGAAAGAGGCGATCGGTAATCGTCCCAAGCACTGATCGGAAAGAGCATGGAAAACAACGTGCGCGAACTGCGCGCCAAACTGGGCTGGAGCCAGGCTGACCTGGCGCTGCGCCTGAACGTCTCGCGCCAGACCGTCAACGCCATCGAGACCGGCCGCTACGATCCCAGCCTGCCACTGGCGTTCGCCATGGCCAAGGTGTTCGGGCGCAGGATAGAAGAACTGTTCACGCCGGAATAAAGGCCAGGCCAAATCCGGACCGATCCGATTGACCGGTCCGCGCACGCCGGGCACAATTCCTGCTGCCGCATAACGGGACTCCAGCCACCAGTCCAACAACAGCCAAGGTCCGGGCGGCAAGCACACGCGATCCGGGGGGGAACCGGCGGCCAGCCGCGGGTGGACGGCAAGCCGTCGTCGCATCATCGTGAACCTCACGCACGGGCGGCGCCCGCGCGCCTCCCCTGCGTGCCGAACAACGACTACACGCGCCCTGACTTGAACACCTTCATCCGCCCCGCCCTGCCGGCCTTGCTTGCCTTGCCCGCGCTGCTGTGCGCCGTCGCCCTGCATGCCTCCCCTGTCTCAGGCCCGGACGCGCCGTCCGCGCCGTCCGCGCCGTCCGCGCCGTCCGCGCCGTCCGCCGCCGTATTCGCCGAATTGCCGCGCGTCGAGCAACTCTCGCTATCCCCGGATGGCAGCTCGATCGCCTATCTGTTCAATCACAAGGGCAGCAGCTACCTGACCACGCAGCCGGTCGGCGGCGAGCCGACCGCGATACTGGTCACGGACAACAAGAAATACCGCTTCCGGCGCTTCCGCTGGGTCGGCAATACACGCCTGCTGGCCGGCGTCACCTATCCCGACTATCGCCAGGGCGTGGGCACCAGCGAGACGCGCATGGTGGCGGTGGACGCCAACGGCGACAACCTGAACGGCAACCTGCTGGAATCGGCGTTCCGCTTCAGCGCGCCCAAGCACTACCCGCAGCTCCAGGATCGCGTGCTGGGCCGGTCGGCCGATGGCCCCGACAGCGTGCTGGTGGCACTGGACATCGAGCGCGCCACCCAACCAGACGTCTACAGCCTGGACGTGCCGCGCGCGCGCCTGACGCGGGTGACCTATAACACCGGGGGTATCTATTCATGGCTGGCCGATCGCAAGGGCGTGGTGCGCGTGGGCTCGGGCTGGCGCGACAAGGACATGCGGGTGATCGTGCGCGCCCCGGGAGAGACCAAGTGGCAGACGCTGGCGACCTGGACCGCCGACGACTACGCCCAGCAGGCCGAGCGCGCCATCACGCCGCTCGGCTTCGATGCCGAAGGACGCTATCTCTACGTCTACGCCGACCACCAGGGCCGCCAGGCGCTGTTCAAGATCGACACCGCCGATGCTACGTTCGCGCGCACCCTGGTGCATGCCGACCCGCGCTTCGACCTGCATGGCAGCCCGATCTGGTCGACCTGGCTGAAGCAGTACGTCGGCATCGACTATGCCGGCGAGTACGGCGAGCGGGTGTACTGGAACGACCAGGCCAAGACCCTGCAGGACGAGATCGACCGCGCCCTGCCCGGCAAGACCAACCGCATCTTCAACAGCAGCGACGACGGCATGCGCCTGCTGGTCGCCTCTGGCGCGCCCGATGCGCCGGCCACGATCTATTGGCTGGATCGCAAGACCGGCAAGCTGAGCAAGGTGATCGACACCCGCCCGGGTCTGGCCGGGCAGCCGATGGTGGCGCCGCGCGCCATCTCCTTCAGCGGCCGCGATGGCACCCGGCTGCACGGTTACCTGACGCCGCCCTGGCTTAGCGACGGCAAGCCCGCGCGCGCCGCTCATCGTGCTGCCGCACGGCGGGCCGATGGATCGCGACGTGGCGCGCTTCGATGTCTACACGCAATTTTTCGCCAGCCGCGGCTGGGCGGTGCTGCAGATCAATTTCCGTGGCTCGGCCGGCTACGGTGCCGAATTCGAGCAGGCTGGCTTCAAGCGCTGGGGCATGGAGATGCAGGATGACGTCACTGACGGCGTGCACTGGAGCATCGCCCAGGGCATCGCCGATCCGGCCAAGGTGTGCATCGTGGGCGGTTCCTATGGTGGCTATGCGGCCATGATGGGAGCGATCAAGACGCCGGATCTGTATCGCTGCGCGCTCAGCATCAACGGCGTGGCCGACCTGCGCGACCTGCTGGCCAACCAGCAGCGTTTCATCGGCTATGAAATCGGTGCGGAACGGATCATCGGGCAATGGTGGAGCGACCGCGAACGCCTGCGTCAGACCTCGCCGGTCAATCGCGCCGGCGAAATCCGCACACCGCTGCTGCTGATCCACGGCAAGGAAGACCGCGCCGTCCCGGTGGAGCAGTCGCGCGACATGGCCGATGCGCTCAAGGACGCCGGCAACGGCAACTACACGTACCTGGAACTGCCGCTGGGCGATCACGAGCTGTCGCGCGAGGAAGACCGCGCCAGAGCCTTCGGCGAGATGGAAAACTTCCTGAAGCGATATCTCGACTGACGCGCGCGGATACCGCCCCAGGAGCGGCTCAGAACGACCCGAGATAGAAGAAGCCCGCCAGCGCCCCGCCGAACAGCAGCCACAGCGGATGGATCTTGGTCTTGAGCGCGATCACCGCGGTAGCCGCCGTGATCGCGGCCAGGAAGCCGTGCGTGATGGAGGCCTGGGCGATCAGCAGCGCCGACGCTGCCACCAGACCGCCGGTCACTGGCAGCAGGCCGGCCTGCACGTGGCGGCGCCACGGTTTGTCCTTGAAGCGCTCCCACACGTGCAGCATGATGATGGTGATCAGCGACGACGGGCCGAACTTGGCGAAGGTGGTCACCAGCATGCCCCAGAAGCCGGCCACATGCCAGCCGACCAGGGTCACCACCATCAGGTTGGGGCCGGGCGCGGCCTGGCCCAGCGCGAACAGGGCGCTGAAATCCTCGGCCGTCATCCAGTGATGCACTTCCACCACCTGGCGCTGCATCTCGGGCAGGATGGTGTTGCCACCGCCGAAGGCCAGTACGGACAACTGGGTCATGATGACGGCCAGCGCGATCAAAGTCTGACTCATTTGGCGGCCTCCTTCGCAGTGTCCTTGGAGATTTCCTTGGCCGGCGGCTTGGCCGCAAACCGGTCGCCGTAGCGCGCCGTCAGCAGCACGCTGATGGGCGTCATCACCAGCATCACCCACACCAGCGGCACGCGCAGCAGTGCGATCGCCACGAAGCAGACCACCGCGACCGCCGCCAGCACCAGGTTCTTGCGCAGCGGCAGCGCGATCTTCACCGCCATCTGGATCAGCAGGCCGGCCGCCGAGGCGGCGAGGCCCGCGAACAGATGCCTGACGTTGGGATCATGCTGGAAATGCTGGTAGATCATGCCCAGCAGCACCACCACCGCCGAGGGCACCGCGATCAGGCCGCTGATGGCTGCCAGCGCGCCCTTCACGCCACGGAATTTCATCCCCAGCGCCACAGACAGGTTGATGATGTTGCCGCCCGGCAGAAACTGGCACAAGCCCAGCAATTGCACGAATTCAGGCTCCGACAACCAGCGCCGGCGCTCGACGATCATGCGGTGCGCCAGTGGCAGCGCACCGCCGAAGGCCGTCATGCCGAGCCCGAGAAAGCCCAGGAAGAGTTCTTTGGAAGTGGGTGGCGCCGAAGGCGCTGCCGGGGTGTCCGGGCTTGGTGCGGAAGTGCTCATGTTCATCTCGTCGTGCTGCAGCGGCGTGATTGCCGCATGAACGAAAGGCTACTCCCGGGGAGGGTTTTTGTCTAATATATGTCAGATTGTTGATCCATACTTTACCGATATGTCACCCGCCATCGACCTGCGCCTGTTGCGCTACTTCATCGCCGTCGCCGAAGAAGGCCACCTGACCAAGGCGGCCCAGCGCATCGGCATCCAGCAGCCGCCGCTGTCGCAGCAGATCCGCTTGCTGGAGAAGGAACTGGGCGTGACGCTGTTCAACCGCATGCCGCGCGGCATGGAGCTGACCGAAAGCGGCGCCGCCCTGCTGACCGACGCGCGCGCCATCCTGGCGCAGGTGGATGCGACCGTGGCGGGCGTGCGACGCATCGCCCAGGGCAAGATGGGGCGCGTCGCGGTCGGCTTCACCGAATCGGCCTCGCTGCATCCCTTCGTGCACTCGGTGATCCGCGCCTTCCGCGCCGCCGCGCCTGACGTCGCGCTGACGGTGGAAGAAACCAACACCACCGCGCTGGTCGAAGCCTTGCGCCAGAAGCAGCTTGACCTGGCCTTCGTGCGCTCGCCGGTGGGCGACGCCACCGGCCTGACGATGGAAACCATGCTGGTCGAGGACATGGTGGCCGCCCTGCCGGCCGACCATCCGCTGGCCGGCAATGGCCGCAAGAAAACCATCGCGCTGGCGGCCCTGGCCGACGAGTCCTTCATCATGACGCGCCGCCCCAGCGGCCCCGGCCTGTACGACACCATCATCGCCGCCTGCCACGCCGCCGGCTTCTCCCCGCGCGTGATGCAGGAAGCGCGCAAGAACCTCTCCACGCTCTCGCTGGTGGCGGCCGGCCTGGGCGTCTCGGTGATCCCGGCCTCGATGACGCGCGTCAATGCCGAGGGCATCGCCTACCTGAAGCTGACCGGCGCGCCGGAACTGAAGGCGCCGCTGCACCTGGCCTATCGCGAAAGCGGCATCGGCGGCGCGGCAGCGCTGATGCGCGCCGAGGCGCTCAAGCTGAGCGCGGAGCAGAAGCGGCGCTAATGCGGTCTGGAAGGCATTCAGGAAGGCATCGTGGAAAATGAAAAAGGCCTCCATCGGGAGGCCTTTCTTTTAGGGTTCGCCGGCAACGCGATCAAGTCTTGGGCAGCGTCACGCCATGCTGGCCTTGATACTTGCCGCCACGATCCTTGTACGAGGTTTCGCAGATCTCGTCGCTTTCGAAGAACAGCACCTGGGCGCAGCCTTCGCCGGCGTAGATCTTGGCCGGCAGCGGCGTGGTGTTGGAAAATTCCAGCGTGACGTAGCCTTCCCATTCCGGCTCGAACGGCGTGACGTTAACGATGATGCCGCAGCGCGCGTAGGTGGACTTGCCCAGGCAGATGGTCAGCACGCTACGCGGGATGCGGAAGTATTCGACGGTACGGGCCAGCGCGAAGGAGTTCGGCGGGATGATGCAGACATCACCCTTGAAATCCACGAAGGACTTCTCGTCGAAGTTCTTGGGATCGACGATGGTCGAGTTGATGTTGGTGAAGATCTTGAATTCGTCGGCGCAGCGGATATCGTAGCCGTAGGACGAGGTGCCGTAGGACACGATCTTGCTGCCGTCGGCGGACTGGCGGACCTGGCCCGGCTCGAAGGGTTCGATCATTCCTTCCTGCTCCGCCATGCGGCGGATCCACTTGTCTGACTTGATGGCCATGGTGTTCGATGTGTGTGACGAATTTGGAGAATGCGGCATTTTACGCGAAAAATGGTCGAAATTGGCCGGATTGCGGCGGCAAGCCGCGTCTGGTCTGTGATCTTGCCCCCGTTTCACGGACACCCCTATAAGCGATTAACTATCGCAATAGGAGGTGGACGATGACCAAGAGCAAGGCAGGCAGAAAGGGGCAGGAGTTCAGCCTGGAGTTCAGGCAGCAGGCA
>WNDX01000207.1 GCA_009914615.1 Herbaspirillum frisingense | reverse complement strand
TGCCTGCTGCCTGAACTCCAGGCTGAACTCCTGCCCCTTTCTGCCTGCCTTGCTCTTGGTCATCGTCCACCTCCTATTGCGATAGTTAATCGCTTATAGGGGTGTCCGTGAAACGGGGGCAAGATCATTGGCCTGTTTATTCGCGGTTCCTTGCTGGCGCGCATGCTCGGCACCTTCGAGATCTATCAGAAAATTGTTGCCATTCCCGGTGCTGTCCTGGATGTCGGCACCTGGCGCGGCCAGACAGCGGTTCTTTGCGAGAATTTTCGCGCGATTCTGGAACCCTTGAATTTCCAACGAAAGATTCACGCGTTCGACACCTTTACCGGCTATGCCGGCTTCACGGAAATCGATGGCGGGCGAGACAGCGCGCTCTATTCCGACGGCACGTACTCTCTTCCGGGCGATTACGCGCAATTGCTGAAAAAGCTGTTGCAGCTGCATGAGCGCAACAATGCAATGGGCCATGTCAATGGAAAACACAAGGTATGGGAAGGCGACTGCCGTGAAACATTGAGCGCATTCGAGTTGCAGCATCCGGGCGAAATAGTGGCCCTTGCCTGGTTCGACCTGAACGCGCTGGTGCCGACACGGGACGCGTTCGAACGCATCGTCAAGCGACTGGCGCCCGGCGGCGTCATCGCATTCTGGCAATTGACGCGCGGCGGCGAGATCCCGGCCGAAGGCATGCTCTATGTCATGGAGCTCGCGGGCCGCTATGAGCATCAGCTTCATCGCACGGAAGCCTATCCGTCGCTGTGCTACCTGACCTTTCCCAAGGGTGCGGGAGCCGCGAAATGAAAGTGGCGATCGTCGGCAACGGCATTCTCGGCCTGATGACGGCGCGTGCCTGGCTGCACAGCAAGCTCGATGCGGAGATCGTCATCATCGGTCGCCAGCACCGCCCCGGTTCGGCGACGCGCGCCGCCGCCGCCATGCTCAACTCTTTCGCCGAACTGGAGCATGATTCGCTGGCCACGCCGCTGGATCGCTTCAAGTTCGACCTCAGCCGCGCGGCTACGTCGGCGTGGCCATCGGTGTTCGAGGAGGTTTGCCCGCGCGGCAGCGGCGTCACCCATGGTTTCGGTACCTTCCTCCTGAATAATTCAGCCACCGATAGCCTGGACGATGACAATTTCAACGCGGTGCGCGCGTTCGCCGCCGAGTATGCCGAACCATGCGAAGACATCGCACCCAGAGACATTCCCAACTATCACCCGGATCCCCGCTATCGCGCTTTGCGCGCCTTGCTGCTCAAACGCGAAGGCTGGGTCAATCCCAAGCAATTCCTGGATGCATTGCAGGCCAGGCTGGCGGGTGATAAACGCATCAGCTTGGTCGATGACCATCTGGCCAGTTTCGACGTCGTCGCCGGCAGGATCGTCGGCGCAACGCTGGAGAAGGGCGGCCGGGTCGGCGCCGATGCATTCGTGCTGGCCAATGGGGCCAACCTGTCCAGGCTGGCAGGCGAGCTGGAGCTGCCCATGCAGCGGGTGTTCTACGGCATCGGCATGTCCATCGAAATGCAAAGCGCGGAAAACGTGCATACCCATTGCGTGCGCACGACCAACCGTGGCCTGGCCTGTGGCGTCTATTCGGTGCCATACGGCCCGGACCGCACGCTGATCGGGGCCAGCAACTACATCAGCCCGACGCCTTGCGACCATGCCCACACAGGCAGTGCCTATGTGCTGCTGAAGGCGGCGATGGACCAGATCAACAGCAAGTTCTATCGCGCCAATCTGGTTGATATCAACGTCGGCTGGCGGCCGACCACTTCCGACACCTACCCGCTGATCGGGAAGACCAGCCTCGATAATCTCTGGATCATCGGCGGTACCAAGCGCGACGGTTTCCATCTGTCGCCCGTCATCTGCGGCGATCTGGTAGCGGCCATGCAGGGCCGGGAAGTCGACCCGCGCTATTCGGCGCTGGCCCCGGAGCGCGCCCTGATCCGCAACCTCACCCGCGAGGAAGCGATCTCCAAGACGATCCGCCATCATGTCAACGCCGCCTTCCAGCACGACTTCGCGCCCGCTCGCAACCGCATGCTGGAACAGATGCAGCGCGACCTGAGAGCCAAGCTGGAAGCGCTGCATGACAGCGTCGGCGCAAGGCAGTGGGGCATCCCGCCGGAATTGGTCGATATGTATCGATACAAACATATCCCCGGCAGCCTGTGACGGTATGAAGACAGTGGCAATCGTTCAGTCGAACTATATTCCCTGGAAGGGATATTTCGACCTCATCGCATCCGCCGATGAATTCATCCTGTACGACGATGTGCAATATACGCAAGGCGATTGGCGCAATCGCAACAGGATCAAGACCCCTCAGGGGCTCCATTGGCTGACCGTGCCTGTGAAAGTGACCGGACGGCGGGGGCAATTGATCCGGGAGGCCGAGATCGAAGGGCCATATTGGGCAAAAGATCACTGGCAGACGCTTGCCCATAACTACCGGCGAGCTCCTTTTTTTGCGGAAATCGAACCCGAGCTTCGCGCGTTCTATCTCGACGGTCAATATTGCCGGCTGAGTGACCTGAACCGGACATTGATCGCATGGGCGATGCGAAAAATCGGGATAACGACCCTGCTGAGTTCCTCCTCGGATTACCAACTCGATGGCGACCGCACGATGCGCCTGGTGAATCTGTGTCTTCAGGCCGGAGCGGAGGAATATATCTCAGGCCCGGCGGCGCGAAGCTATCTTGATGAACGGCTGTTTGAGCGCAAGGGGATCAAGGTCCGGTGGTTCGACTATGGCAACTATGGCGTCTATCCGCAACTGTGGGGCGAGTTCGAGCACGGCGTAAGCGTGCTGGATCTGCTGTTCAATACAGGGCCATCCGCTTACCTCTACCTGAAATCGGGAGCGCGGTGTCGACCTGCTGCGACGCCAGCGCCACAGCGGCCTGGAGGCGATCATGCTTAGCGCGTCCGGGGACAGTGATCTCATTGCCTTCAGCAAGCCGTTCATTGCGGGTAAGGAGCTGTACTACATCGCCCAGGCGGTAGAGCGCGGCGGCCTGGCGGGCGATCAGTCCTTCACCAGGCGCTGCCACGCGGAGCTGGAACGTCTTTTTGGCAGCCCCAAAGCACTCCTCACGCATTCCTGCACGGCCGCGCTGGAAATGGCGGCCATCTTGGCCGGGGTGGGGCCGGGCGACGAAGTCATCATGCCTTCGTTCACGTTCGTCTCGACCGCCAATGCTTTCGTCCTGCGGGGCGCTACCCCGGTCTTCGTCGATATCCGGCGGGATACGCTCAACCTGGATGAGAAGCTGGTTGCCGCTGCGCTCACCGACAGGACCCGCGCCATCGTTGCCGTCCATTACGCGGGCGTGCCTTGTGAAATGGAGGCGCTGCTCGCCATTGCGAGCGACAGGAAACTCTGGCTGGTCGAAGACGCGGCGCAGGCGGTGAAATCGACTTGGAGGGGCCGCATGTTGGGCAGCGTCGGGCACCTGGGATGCGCCAGCTTTCATGAAACCAAGAACATCATTTCCGGCGAAGGTGGTGCGTTGCTGGTCAACGACGAGCGACTCATCGAACGGGCGGAAATCATTCGTGAAAAGGGCACCAACCGGAGCCAGTTTTTCCGCGGCATGATCGACAAATATACCTGGGTGGATATCGGATCTTCCTATTTGCCCAGTGAACTGGTCGCTGCTTTCCTGGCGGCGCAACTCGAACATGTGGATGCCATTACCGAGCAGCGCCGCGCCGCGGTTGATTTCTACCAGTCCGTACTGGCGCCCCTGGCGCAGGACGGCAAGATCGGCCTGCCGGCCACGCGCCTGCGCGATACCGGTAACGGCCACATGTTTTATCTGTTCGCACGCGACGTGGAGGAACGCACGAAGCTGATCGCACATCTGCGCCTGCGGAACGTACACGCCGTCTTCCACTACGTGCCCCTGCACAGTTCTCCTGCCGGAAGACGCTACGCCAGAACCGGTTCCGACATGACGGTGACCGACGATGTCGCCGCGCGCCTGGTGCGCCTGCCGCTGTTTCGCGGCATCACCCGACTGCAACAGCAGCACGTGGTGGACGCTGTCTTCGACTTCTTCCGCGCTTGACCGCGCGCGGTGAGCCCTTCAACTGCATCGACATTCCAATGCCCAATCTGTACGCGCCTCTTCACCAGCCGTATTACATCTATACGCCCCCCTACAATCAAGGTTCCGGAGGTTGTCGGGCGCTGCACTACCTGTGTCACGCGCTGAATTTGATCGGCGAGGAGGCCTATTCGCTCAATCCCCACACGCTTCCCGTCCTGCGCACGCCCGTTCTCACGCGGGAGATCGTCCAGGCGCACCAGGCCGCGGGACGCAGTCCGATTGCCATCTATCCCGAGGTGGTTAGCGACAATCCTCTGAACGCTCGCAACGTAGTGCGTTATCTGCTGGCCGAACCGGCCCGCTATACCAACGTCCCCATCGATCTCGGGCCGCGCGATCTGGTTTATACGTTCGGGCCAAGCATCGTCCCCGACGGCTGGCATGCGGATCTCCTGCGCATGCCGCTGGTGGATCGGCGCATCTTCCATGCCGACGGAGTCGATGATCGTGCCCGCCGAGGCTCCGCCGTGTTCTTCAGCAGGCACATCACCAATGGCGGCGCGTTAAACCCGGTGACGGCCAATTCCATCGAGATTTCCAAGCGCGCAGGAGAACGCACCCCCGGGCAACTGGCGGAGATCTTCCGCAGCGTCGAGTGCCTGTACGCCTACGAGCACTCCACCATCTGCTTCGAAGCGCTGCTATGCGGATGCCCGGTGGTCTTTCTCCTTAACGAAACGTCGCTTCCCGAGCCGTGCTCCTGGCTGATGGGCGGTCACGGAATCGCCTGGGATCCGAGCATCGAGGCCTTGCGCGCGGCCAAGGAGTCGGTGCACAAGGCGGCCGCGGTGTATGAGAGGGAGGAGCTGGATTTCTGGAACGATCTGCATCGGCTGGTCGAGAAGACGCAAAGCCTGGTAGTCGATCTGCATGAACGCCCTATTCACGATACGGCGCGCAGCCAGGCTTGGGCGCCTGCCACGATACGTCCCGGCAAGAAAAAACGACTGCTGGTCTATAGCGTGGAATCGACCTGGAGTCCCTGCCCGCAGATCAGGCTGATCCGTCCCTTCATGCATCTGGCGGACGAATGGCAAATCGAATGGGGCATCAAGAATGGCCAAGTCGACACCGGCGCGGCCGAACGTGCCGACCTGATCCTGCTGCATCGCTTCATGCCCGGCCTGCTGCCGCTCTCCGCGCTGGAGGTGATATTCCGCCTGGGCAAGCCGGTTATCTACGAGTCGGACGACCTGCTCAACGACATTCCTTCCGACCATCCGGAGGCGGCGGCCGGCGCAAGCTGGAAGGCGGGGATAGAACATGCGATCCGGCAGGTGCAAGCGGTGGTGGTATCCACGGCCCAGCTCGCGGAAAAGTACCGGCCGCTCAATCCCAACGTCCATGTGCTCCCGAACTATCTGGATTGCGACCTGTTCCACCGTGACGTTCCGTTGAAGGCGACCGGTGAGGCTGTCACCATCGGCCTGCTGGGATCCTCGCTGCAACCGTCCAATTTTGCGTTGGTAGAGCCGGCGCTACGCAGGATCTGCGAGCGTTACCAGGACAGGGTTCGCATCGACTTCATCGGATGGCATTGCCCGCCAGGGTGGGAGCATCATCCAAACGCGCGCTTTACCTCCTTCATTCACGAATATGAGAAATGCGCCGCGCAGCTCAAGGAAATGGCCTGGGACATTGCGCTCGTTCCCCTGGCCCGTGATGAATACAATCAATGCAAGAGTTTCGTCAAATGGCTGGATTATTCCGCTGCGGGGATCGCCTCGGTATTCAGCGACGTGCCGGTCTACAACGCGGTGGTGACGCATGGGAGCACCGGACTGCTGCTGCCCGACGCCAGCCAGGCCTGGCTCGACGCGCTGGTCGCCCTGATCGAGTCGCCCCGACAGCGCTTCGAACTGGCGAGCCGAGCGCAGCAGGAAGTCATGGCGGACTTCGCGTTGAAGCGCCATGTCCATCTCTATGACGAGGTCTATTCAAGCTTCCTCCCCGGCGCCGCACCCGCCGCAACGCCGCGCCGGGTGCCCGCAACGACGCCGGTAACGCCTTCCACCAGGCTGATTGGTCTCGATGCGGCACTCACAGCCAGCGCACGGCGGCAGTTGAATAAAGCCAGGTGAGGAGGAAAGGCAACATGATCGGGATAGGGGCGGCCAGAACCTGGCCGATCCCCTCCCACACCACCCGGCGTGCGGGTCCGCACCGGGCGGTTCGAGTCGTTGAGGTCAACAGAGCCGAGGTACCCCAAGCCGGTCGAAGTAGGC
>WNDX01000206.1 GCA_009914615.1 Herbaspirillum frisingense | reverse complement strand
GCGCCTTCTATGCGATTCTTGTTCATCGGCTCGCGATTTACGCTCCACGCTTCCTTCCCACACTCGGTCACCCTCATGCAGTTGCGCTTCACTTCATTCACTGTGACCAGCTCATGGCGGGACTTGCACCCGCAGGAGTGCGCCCATGCTGGGCGCACAAAGAAAAGGCGCTGCCAGTATCGGCATCGCCCGCGATGCGGCCAAGCGAATAAATTGCAAACTATCAGGATTTGACGCAAGCGGCGCTGACATGCGTCAAGCATCCGATGCCTCGGCCGGCGACCGGCAATGACCGCCACCTTATCCGTAAATCATTTGATTGGAAAGCGGTGCGCCGGCGCATCGCTCCATGGGCTCGCTCAGGGCTGGCTGTCTTCCTGCTTCTTGCGCTTCAGGCTGAGCCCGATCAGCACCACGCCGATGGCGCCGATCAGGCCAGGCAGGCTCAGGTGCAGCTGGGCGCCTGGCACTACAAACTCGGTGTCCTGGATGAAGCCTTGCAGGAAGGATCGGATGGCGACGTCGCTGAAGATCATGCCACCGGCGATGTAGCCCAGCAATGCCGCGCCCAGCGTGATGATAATTGGGAATTTTTCCATCAATTTCAAGACCAGCGTACTGCCCCAGACGATGATGGGAATGCTGACCACGATACCGAATACCACCAGCATCAACTGGTGCTCGCCGGCCTGTTCTGCGGCGCTGGCGATGGCGATCACGTTGTCCAGGCTCATCACCAGGTCGGCCACGATCACGGTCTTGACCGCCCCCCACAGGCGGTCGCTGCCGGCAACGTCGGCGTGCTCGTCATCTTCGTTGAGCAGCTTGACCGCGATCCACAGCAGCAACACGCCGCCGATCAGCTTCAGATAGGGCAACTGCAGCATGGTCACGGCGAACGCGATCAGCGCGATGCGGATGGCGATCGCGCCAATGGTGCCCCAGACGATGCCCTTCATGCGCAGCTTGGCCGGAAGGTTGCGGCATGCCAGCGCGATCACGATGGCGTTGTCGCCGCCGAGCAGGATATCGATCAGGATGATCTGCCCGACCGCGATCCAGTTCAGGTTCGCCAGGAATTCCATTCACTTCCTTTGTCTATGGAAACAAGGGCTGCGACCTTGAGCCGCAACCTGCGCGATTGTCGCCCATGCGGGCAGCGTTGCCTATCCGGCGGCCCGCGCCCGCGGCTGCCTCATTTCGGGATGACCACCTGCACCTCGATAAGTGCCGGCAGGAGGTCGAAGATATCCGCGCGTTTCAAAAACAACATGGGGAGCCGAAGCTCCCCATGCTTGACTTGCCAGATCTTTGCGGTCCGGCGCGGCGCTATCGCTGCCTTGCCGGACGCCAGCCGGGCTGTTACAGCACCGACTTCAGCAGACGGCCCATTTCGGACGGGTTGCGGGTCACCTTGATGCCGCACTCTTCCATGATGGCCAGCTTGGCTTCAGCGGTGTCGGCGCCGCCGGAGATCAGCGCGCCTGCGTGGCCCATGCGCTTGCCCGGGGGCGCGGTCACGCCGGCGATGAAGCCCACGACCGGCTTCTTCATGTTGTCCTTGATCCAGCGCGCTGCATTGGCTTCGTCAGGACCGCCGATTTCACCGATCATGATGACGGCATCGGTTTCCGGATCGTCGTTGAAAGCCTTCATCACGTCGATGTGCTTCAGACCGTTGATCGGGTCGCCGCCGATACCGACTGCGGACGACTGGCCCAGGCCGAGGGCGGTCAACTGACCCACGGCTTCATAGGTCAGGGTGCCCGAACGGGACACGACGCCGATGCGGCCCTTCTTGTGGATGTGACCCGGCATGATGCCGATCTTGATTTCGTCCGGAGTGATCAGGCCGGGGCAGTTCGGGCCCAGCAGCAGCGTCTTGGAGCCGGCCTTGGCCATGCGGTCCTTCAGGGCCAGCATGTCACGGACGGGGATGCCTTCGGTGATGCAGATCGCCAGATCCAGCTCGGCTTCGACGGCTTCCCAGATCGCTGCTGCGGCGCCGGCGGGCGGCACATAGATCACGGAAACGGTGGCGCCGGTGGCGTTCTTGGCTTCGGTGACGTTGGCGTAGATGGGGATGCCTTCGAAGTCTTCGCCAGCCTTCTTCGGGTTCACGCCGGCGACGAAGGCGTTCTTGCCGTTCGCGTAGTCGCGGCACATGCGGGTGTGGAACTGGCCGGTCTTGCCGGTGATGCCTTGCGTGATGACCTTGGTGTCTTTGTTGATGAGGATCGACATAGTTCTTCCTTGACTGTGATGCCCGCGCCCGGCTTGATCGGTGCGCATGTTATTCCATCGCTCCGGACGCCGCCGGCACGGGCTTTCGTATTGGGTTACTTACTTGGCGGCAGCCACGACCTTTTGCGCGGCTTCTTCCATCGAATCGGCCGAGATGATCGGCAGACCGGAATCGGCCAGCAGCTTCTTGCCCAGATCTTCGTTGGTGCCCTTCATGCGAACCACCAGAGGCACCTTCAGCGAGACGGCCTTGGAAGCAGCGATCACGCCTTCGGCGATCACGTCACAGCGCATGATGCCGCCGAAGATGTTGACCAGGATGGCCTTCAGTTCAGGGTTCTTCAGCATGATCTTGAAGGCTTCGGTGACCTTCTCGGTGGTGGCGCCGCCGCCCACGTCCAGGAAGTTGGCCGGCTCGCCGCCGAACAGCTTGATGGTGTCCATGGTGGCCATTGCCAGACCGGCGCCGTTCACCAGGCAGCCGATGTTGCCGTCCAGCGAGATGTAGGCCAGGTCGAACTTGGACGCTTCGACTTCCGCCGGATCTTCTTCGTCCAGGTCGCGGTAGGCGACGATTTCCGGGTGACGGAACAGGGCGTTGGAGTCGAAGTTGAACTTGGCGTCCAGGGCGATGACCTTGCCGTCGCCGGTCAGGATCAGCGGGTTGATTTCAGCCAGGGAAGCGTCGGTTTCCCAGTAAGCCTTGTACAGGCCCTGCAGGTTCTTGCGCGCTTCGGGAATCGAAGCGGCCGGCACGCCGATCTTGGCGGCCACGTCATCGGCGTCGGCATCGGTCAGGCCGGTGACGGGGTCGATGATGACGTTGTGGATCTTTTCCGGATTGCTGTGGGCAACTTCTTCGATGTCCATGCCACCTTCGCTGGAGGCCATCAGCACGACTTTCTGGGAAACGCGGTCGGTCACCAGGGAAACGTACAGTTCCTTCTTGATGTCGGCGCCTTCTTCGATCAGCAGGCGACGCACCTTTTGGCCTTCAGGGCCGGTCTGGTGGGTGATCAGTTGCATGCCCATGATCTGGTTGGCATATTCCTTGACCTGTTCGATCGACTTGGCCACCTTCACGCCGCCGCCCTTGCCGCGGCCGCCTGCATGGATCTGAGCCTTCACGACCCACACCGAGCCGCCCAGCGACTTGGCTGCCGCTTCGACTTCGTCGACCGACATGCAAGGAATACCGCGCGGAACGGTTACGCCGAACTGGCGCAGGATTTCTTTACCCTGATACTCATGGATTTTCATGGGAGCTTCCCTTTAGACACTGAATGAATAAAACTTGCCGGATTGAAATTCTGTCGTCGGCGCAATGCCGTCCGACGAGAAAGCAGACTGCAACCCGCAGGCGGGTGTCGCATCCGTTACCGGACGGAGACTGACGCAGGCATGAGCTGCGCGGGTTGCAAGAGAATTCGTAGAATTGGGCATGTGCATGCCGTCTGCTTTAGTTGGTCTTGATATTCGAAACGCGCCGGTTCGCACCGGAGCGTCCGCATTATCCATCCTTGCCGCTGTCATCAGCCTTACATCGGGGGCGCCGTTTTAAAAAACCGGCAACAACCGATATCTCCTCAGGCTTCTGCGCCGCAAAAAAAACTTCCGAATTTTAGCACAGGCGAGGGAGGCTGAAACCCGGTAGCGCTAACATTGCCAATAAAGAACCAAACCCGGAGCCGGGACCGGCGTGATTGTCGTGCTGCCTTGCATCAGAAAAACGGGGGCGCCCCCTCCCATCGGATGCGCTGGATGGCTGGATGGCTGGATGGCTGGATGGCTGGATGGCTGGATGGCTGGATGGATGGATGGATGGATGGATTCAGGACTCCTGCTCTTCGCCTTCATCCTCCGCCCAGGCCGTCTTGAAGGCGTCACGGATGCTGCGATGGGAAAAACCGCGCTGCTGCAGGAAACGCATCTGCTTCGCCCGGGTCTCGGCATCGGCCGGCGGCATGCTGAACTTGCGTCTGAGCACCTGGGCGGCACGCTCACCTTCGCCTGCCGCCAGGTCGGCCTTCAGGTCGATGAGCGCCTCACCCTCGATGCCGTGGCCATGCAGCTCGGACAGGATGCGATTGTTGCCGTAGCGCGCCGCGCGCCGGTTCACCAGCGATTCGGAGAAACGTTCTTCGGAAAGGAAGCGGGATTGTTCCAGCCAGTTGAGTAAGGCTTCGATGTCATCACCCTCTTGCGCGTAAGGGGTAAGCTTACGCGCAAGTTCCAGGCGACTATGCTCACGTGAAGAGAGATATTTGAGCGCCCGTGCTTTCAGGCTGATCGGCGGTCTGGGCATGACGTTCGACTACACGGACGATAAGGCGGATGAAACAGATAACACGAATAACACGATGATGCTGTTGAAGCGGATAAAACACGTTCAGTGAAGTGCAAGCGCAAGGCAGCCAATCCAGCATGTGAACTACAAGGCTACAAGGCGTACGCCGCGGCAAGAACAACGCTGATTTTGCTGCTACCGTTGTGAATGCCGTCAATCGCGATACCGGTTCCTGCCCACAAGACAGGAAACCGTACAAGCGAAACAGCATCCACAGCAGTTACCACTACCGGTACGGCAACAACGGGCCAGGCATCCCTTTGCCACCGCGCCGGACAGAACCGATCCAGCATTGGCGCCTCTCGCATCGTTCCACCGGGCTTGCTACTCATGCCCGGCAGCTCACTCGCGCGATCAGCGCCGACGCCACACCGGCGCAATGGATCAGGCGGCTTTCGCTTCGGCTTCGCCGCCGGCCAGTTCCGGCACGCCCAGCGCAACACGAACCTTGTTTTCGATCTCGCGCGACAGCTCCGGGTGTTCCTTCAGGAAGTTGCGGGCGTTGTCCTTGCCCTGGCCGATGCGTTCGCCGTTGTAGCTGTACCAGGCGCCCGACTTCTCGACCACCTTGTGTTCCGAACCCAGATCCAGGATTTCGCCTTCGCGCGAGGTGCCTTCTCCATACAGGATGTCGAAGTGGGCTTCGCGGAACGGCGGCGCGACCTTGTTCTTGACGACCTTGACCTTGGTTTCGCTGCCGATGACTTCGTCTCCGGCCTTGATCGAACCGGTACGGCGGATGTCCAGGCGCACGGAAGCGTAGAATTTCAGCGCATTGCCGCCGGTGGTGGTTTCCGGGTTGCCGAACATGACGCCGATCTTCATACGGATCTGGTTGATGAAGATGACGGTGGTGTTCGTGCGGTTGATGCTGCCGGTCAGCTTGCGCAGCGCCTGCGACATCAGGCGGGCTTGCAGGCCGGGCAGGGAGTCGCCCATGTCGCCTTCGATTTCGGCCTTGGGGGTCAACGCCGCCACGGAGTCAACCACGATCAGGTCCACTGCGCCCGAGCGCACCAGGGCGTCGGTGATTTCCAGGGCCTGTTCGCCGGTGTCCGGCTGCGAGATCAGCAGGTCGTTCAGGTTGACGCCCAGCTTTTGTGCGTAGGTGACGTCCAGTGCGTGTTCGGCGTCGATGAAGGCGCAGGTGCCGCCCAGTTTTTGCATCTCGGCAATGGATTGCAGGGTCAGCGTGGTCTTGCCGGACGATTCCGGACCGTAGATCTCGATGACGCGACCGCGCGGCAGGCCGCCGATGCCCAGGGCGATGTCCAGGCCCAGGGAGCCGGTCGATACGGACTGGATTTCCTCGGCGATGACGCCGTCTTCCATACGCATCACCGAGCCCTTGCCAAACTGCTTTTCAATCTGCGCCAACGCGGCGGCCAGCGCTTTGCTCTTCTCAGAGTTGTTCGCAGCTTTTTTGTCGTCCATAAATCTCTCTCGGCAAAATGTCGTGAAGAAGGTGTACCACGGGAAAGGTATTGCTTGGATGCATCAAACGCCGCCAGAGGCGAAATCACTGCACCGATGGAGCGATACTGTATAAAAAAACAGTGATTCGTGCAAGCGTTTTTGCGTGCCCACGAAAAAAGAGACGGCGGGCGAAGGAGGCAATTATAAAAGAGAGGCACGGGCACGGCCTCGTAAAACGAAGAGGAATGATGCGCACAAGGCCAAAAACCGGCAAACTCGCGCTTTAGCTAGAAATGCGCGATGTTTCCGTCTTTATATTTCCGACGGCCTCATGCCGATCTGAGATACATTTCAGCCTAGCAACATAACGAATTTAAAGATTGTTTTATAGACTGTTGTCATGAGTTTAGTCCCCTTTAGAGGCTGTTGCGAAATTATTTTAAAAGTTGTTTTAACCGGGTCCAGCAAATCAAGGCGCAAGCCAATGACAGGAAGGCTTCGTGGATATGAGCATAGCGTTCGTAACGAATCTTCAGGCGCCGAAACGAGTGCAGCC
>WNDX01000205.1 GCA_009914615.1 Herbaspirillum frisingense | reverse complement strand
GCGCCTTCTATGCGATTCTTGTTCATCGGCTCGCGATTTACGCTCCACGCTTCCTTCCCACACTCGGTCACCCTCATGCAGTTGCGCTTCACTTCATTCACTGTGACCAGCTCATGGCGGGACTTGCACCCGCAGGAGTGCGCCCATGCTGGGCGCACAAAGAAAAAACGCCGCTGATGCGGCGTTTTTCGTTTTCCTGATGCTGGCTCAGAAGGTTTCCCACTCGCCATCGTCAGCCCCCGGCACCGACTTGGCGGACGCAGCCTTGGCTTGCGCGGCTGGGCAGCGGAGGCTGCGGGGGCTGCGGAAGCCGTCGACGGCGCAGTCATTTCAGCTTCGACGCGGAAGGTCGCGACGGCGGCTTTCAGGCGGCGTGCCTGCTCCTCCAGCGAACCGGCGGCGGCTGCCGCTTCTTCCACCAGCGCCGCGTTCTGCTGCGTCACCTGGTCCATCTGGCCGATGGCGTGGTTGACCTGCTCGATGCCGTTGCGCTGTTCTTCGGACGCCGCGGAAATCTCGCCCACGATGTCGGTCAGGCGGCGCACCGCGGACACCACTTCGCCCATGGTCTCGCCGGCGCGCGCCACCTGGTCGGAGCCACTGCCCACGCGCTGCACCGAATCCTCGATCAGCGCCTTGATTTCCTTGGCCGCCTGCGCGCTGCGCTGGGCCAACGAGCGCACTTCGGAGGCCACCACGGCAAAGCCACGGCCCTGCTCGCCGGCACGCGCCGCTTCCACCGCGGCATTGAGCGCCAGGATGTTGGTCTGGAAGGCGATGCCATCGATCACGCCGATGATGTCGGAAATCTTGCGCGAGCTCTCTGTGATGCCGTCCATGGTCTGTACCACCTGCCCCACCACTTCGCCGCCGCGGCTGGCAATGTCGGAAGCGCTGTTGGCCAACTGGCCGGCCTGGCGCGCATTGTCGGCGTTCTGCTTCACGGTGGAGGTCAGCGAATCCATGCTGGAGGCGGTGGTCGCCAGCGAGCCGGCCTGCTCTTCGGTGCGCGAGGACAGGTCGAGGTTGCCGGCGGCGATCTCGCGCGCGCCGATGTCGATGGCGTCGGTGCCCTGGTGGATACCCTTGATCACCAGCGCCAGGCGCTCGCGCATGGCGGACATTTCATACAGCAGGCTTCTGGTGTCGCCGGGGCGGGTATTCACGCGCACGGTCAGATCGCCGGCAGCGATGCGGGTGGCGATATCGACCGCGTAGGCGGGCTCGCCGCCCAGGCTGCTCGTGATGCGGCGGATGATTGCCAGCATCATGACCGAGACCACCACGCCCACCACCAGCAGGATGCCCAGCAGCCTGAACAGGTTGGCGCGGAACTGCGCCTGCACGTCGCTCAGGAACACGCCGGTGACGATGTACCAGTCCCAGTCGGCGTTATAGACCACGTAGCTCATCTTGGGCGTGCAGTTGCTATCGTCGGTGCCGGGCAGGCGGCCCATGTATTCGACGAAGCCGTGCTTCTGCGTCTTGCCGACCTTGAACATCTCGCTGTAGTAGGCCTTGCCTTCGGAATCCTTGCGGTCGGCCACGTTCTTGCCGACCATGCCCTTGTTCGAAGGCAGCAGCAGCACCACGGGTTGGGAGTCGAATACGAAGAGGTAGTTGTCGGTGTCATAGCGCATCGCGCCGATGCGCTCCAGCGCGGATTTCTGGGCATCGGCCTTCTGCAGGCGTCCGGCGGCGACGTCCGCCACGTAGCTGGACACCACGCCGTTGGCGGCTTCCACCACCCGGCGCAGGCCGTCCTTGCGTTCGTTGATCATGTTTTCGCGGGCACTCAAGGCAGACCACGCGGCAAGGAGCAGCAAGCCTATCCACATCACCACGAGGGCGGACAGGAGCTGCGCTTTGAGACTTTTCATTGTTCTTCTCCGGGTCGTACAACCGGCGACAAGGGCCGGCAGAAAAATTGGCGAACAGCAACGATAAGCCAGAAGCCTGCCTGACAATCTGCTGAATAAACCGCCATCGGGGCCCTGATTGTTCAGATTGCCACCTGACAACTGAATGTTTTTCGTGCGATCTGGCGCAGTGTCGATGCAGTTTTGCCAACTTCGCGCCGGTTCATGAATGTTGCAATAACGGTATAATCGCAAACTTTCCCCAGCCCTTTGCAAAGGCCGCCCGCGACGGATGCGCGGACCGGCCGCGAGGCATTTCCAGTTCAGCGCCGTGAATCCCCTACTCGACCAACTGCAACCCTATCCCTTTGAAAAGCTGAAGAAGCTGTTTGCCGGCATCACGCCCGATGCGGCATATCGCCCTATCAGCCTGGGCATAGGCGAACCCAAGCATCCGACGCCACCCTTCATCCAGAAGGCGCTGGCCGACAACCTGGCCGGCCTGGCCTCCTATCCGGCCACGCTGGGCAGCGACGCCCTGCGCAACGCCATTGCCGACTGGCTGCAGAACCGCTATGGCATCCCCCGCCCGGATCCGGCCACCGAGATCCTGCCGGTCAACGGCTCGCGCGAAGCGCTGTTTGCGCTGACCCAGACCGTGGTCGATCCGACCAGGCCGGGCGCGCTGGTGATGTGCCCCAACCCGTTCTACCAGATCTACGAAGGCGCGGCCTACCTGTCCGGGGCCCAGCCCTACTTCGTCAATTCCGATCCGGCGCGCAATTTCGCGCCCGATTTCAGCAAGGTTCCGCAGGAGGTATGGCAGCGCGTGCAATTGCTGTTCGTCTGCTCGCCGGGCAACCCGACCGGCGCCGTGCTGTCGCTGGACGACTGGAAGGAATTGTTCGCGCTGTCGGATCGCTACGGCTTCGTGATCGCCTCCGACGAGTGCTATTCGGAGATCTATTTCAAGCAGGACGCCCCGCTGGGCGGCATGGAAGCGGCGCGCAAGCTGGGCCGCGGCTACGAGCGCCTGATCTCGTTCTCCAGCCTGTCCAAGCGCTCCAACGTGCCGGGCATGCGCTCGGGCTTCGTGGCCGGCGACGCCGCCATCCTGAAGAAATTCCTGCTGTATCGCACCTATCACGGCGGCGCCATGAGCCCGGTGATCCAGGCCGCGTCGGTGGAAGCGTGGAAGGATGAAAGCCACGTGCGCGACAACATCGCCAAGTACGTGACCAAGTTCTCGCAAGTCACGCCGCTGCTGCAGGAAGTGCTGGACGTGGCCCTGCCCGACGCCAGTTTCTACCTGTGGGCCAAGGTCGATAAGCTGGCCGATATCAGCGACACCGAATTCGCCCGTCGCCTGTACGCCGAATATAATGTCACCGTGCTGCCCGGCAGCTATCTGGCGCGCGAGGCGCATGGCGTCAATCCGGGCGCCGGCCGCATCCGCATGGCGCTGGTGGCCGAAGTCGAGGAATGCCTGGAGGCGGCGCAACGCATCGTCGCCTTCACCAGGAAACTCGCGGGCCAGGCCTGAGCCTGGTCGCCGCAATCCGTTTTACCTTTTCACCCAACCGTTCATCAACATCAACATGACACAGTCCATTCAGCAAATCATCGATCAGGCGTGGGAAGACCGCGCCAGCCTGTCCCCGAAGTCCGCTCCCGCCGATATCCGCAATGCGGTCGCGGAAGTGATCGCGGGCCTGAACGATGGCACCCTGCGCGTCGCCAACCGTCAAGGCGTCGGCCAGTGGGAAGTCAACCAATGGGTGAAGAAAGCCATCCTGCTGTCGTTCCGCCTGGAAGACAACGTGCCGATGTCGGCCGGCACCGGCTACCCGCAGTTCTACGACAAGGTGCCCACCAAGTTCGCCAACTACACCGCCGAAGACTTCGCCCGTGGCGGCTTCCGCGTGGTGCCGCCGGCGGTGGCCCGTCACGGCTCCTTCATCGGCCGCAACGTGGTGCTGATGCCCTCCTACGTCAACATCGGCGCCTACGTCGATGAAGGCACCATGGTCGATACCTGGGCCACCGTGGGTTCGGCCGCGCAGATCGGCAAGAACGTCCACCTGTCCGGCGGCGTGGGCATCGGCGGCGTGCTGGAGCCGGTCCAGGCCGGCCCGGTCATCATCGAAGACAACTGCTTCATCGGCGCCCGTTCGGAAGTCGTGGAAGGCGTGATCATCGAAGAAAACTCGGTGCTGTCCATGGGCGTGTACATCGGACAATCGACCAAGATCTATGACCGCGAAACCGGCGAAGTGCACTACGGCCGCGTGCCGGCGGGCTCCGTCGTGGTGCCGGGCAACCTGCCGTCCAAGGATGGCAAGTACAGCCTGTACGCCGCGATCATCGTCAAGAAGGTCGATGCCCAGACCCGTTCCAAGACGTCGATCAACGAACTGCTGCGCGGCGAGTAATTCCTCACGCCCGTAGTCCCCGCGCCGCGCCGGCTGTCTTGCACACCGGCGCGGCGTCGCGTTCTGCAACACCCCGCAAGCACATCCGCGAGAGCGAAAAAGCATGGCAAACAACATCACGCTGTACGGCATTCCCAACTGCGACACCGTCAAGAAGGCCCGCGTGTGGCTGGACGAGCAAGGCATCGCCTACACCTTCCACGACTTCAAGAAGGCCGGCCTGGACGCCGCGCAGGCGCAAGCCTGGCTGAAGGACGTCGAACGCGACGTGCTGGTGAACCGCAAGGGCACCACCTGGCGCGCGCTGAGCGACGAGCGCAAGGCCGCCATCACCAGCGACGCCGCCGCGGTCGCACTGATGGTCGAGAACCCGTCCGTGGTCAAGCGCCCGGTGCTGTTCGACGGCAAGCAATATCACGTCGGCTTCAGGGCCGACCAGTATCAACACATTTTCGAAGACTGATCATGAGCAAGACGCTGGCCCTGACCCAGGAACTGATTTCCCTCTCCTCCGTCACCCCCGACGACAAAGGCTGCCAGGCGCGGCTGGCGGAATTGCTCGCGCCGCTGGGCTTCACCTGCGAAACCATCCAGTCCGGCGAAGTCACCAACCTGTGGGCGCGCCGTGGCACGACCCAGCCGCTGCTGGTGTTCGCCGGCCATACCGACGTGGTGCCGACCGGCCCGGTCGAAAAATGGCAATCGCACCCGTTCCAGCCGACCATCAAGGACGGTCGCCTGTACGGCCGCGGCGCGTCCGACATGAAGACCTCGATCGCCGCCATGGTGGTGGCTTGCGAGGAATTCATCGCGGCCCATCCGGATCACCGGGGTTCGATCGGTTTCCTGATCACCAGCGACGAAGAAGGTCCGGCCATCGACGGCACCGTGGTGGTCTGCAACGAACTGAAGGCGCGCGGCGAACAGCTGGATTACTGCATCGTCGGCGAGCCGACCTCGGCCAAGACCCTGGGCGACATGATCAAGAACGGCCGCCGCGGCACCATGTCCGGCAAGCTGACGGTCAAGGGCATCCAGGGCCACATCGCCTACCCGCAACTGGCGCGCAACCCCATCCACCAGGCCGCGCCCGCGCTGGCCGAGCTGGTGGCCGAGCAGTGGGACGCCGGCAACGAATACTACCTGCCGACTTCCTGGCAGGTCTCCAACATCCACGGCGGCACCGGCGCCTCCAACGTGATCCCCGGCGATGTGGTGATCGACTTCAACTTCCGATTCTCCACCGCCAGCACCGTCGAAGGCCTGCAGCAGCGCGTGCACGCCATCCTCGACAAGCACGGCCTGGAATACGACCTGAAATGGACCGTCGGCGGCCTGCCCTTCCTGACCCCGCGCGGCGACCTGTCCGGCGCGCTGGCCCAGGCGATCAAGGACGAGACCGGCCTGGACACCGAACTCTCGACCACCGGCGGCACGTCGGATGGCCGCTTCATCGCGCAGATCTGCCCGCAGGTGATCGAATTCGGCCCGCCCAACGACAGCATCCACAAGATCGACGAACACATCGAAGTGCGCTACATCGATCCGCTGAAGAACATTTATCGCAAGACGCTGGAAAACCTGCTGGGCTGAGTACTGCCCCGGCCGCCGAGCCGGGATATGCCCGCCCCTTTTTCGTCGTCCCCACGAAGGCGGGGGAGCCAGTGACGCTTTCCATGTGCAACGGAGGTCGCCGGATCCTGGCTTTCGTCAGGACGACGAAAATGAAACAACGATTGCCGGAGCGATCGTGCTCACCAAGAGATCAACACCATGACAACCAACATCTTTACCACCGTGCGCGACCTGCTGCGCTACGCCGTGACCCGCTTCAACACCGAGCAACTGTTCTTCGGCCACGGCAGCAGCAACGCCCTGGATGAAGCGGCCTACCTGATCCTGCACACGCTGAAGCTGCCGCTGGATCAACTCGATCCCTTCCTCGACGCACGCCTGCTGCCCGAAGAAATCGCAGCCGTCATGAAAGTGATCGAACGCCGCAGCAAGGACCGCGTGCCGGCCGCCTACCTCACCAACGAAGCCTGGCTGGGCGCCTACCGCTTCTACGTGGACGCGCGCGTGATCGTGCCGCGCTCCTTCATCGCCGAACTGATCCCCCAGCACTTCGCACCGTGGATCCAGGATCCGGACGCCATCGAGAACGCCCTGGATCTGTGCACCGGCTCCGGCTGCCTGCCCATCCTGCTGGCCGACGCCTTCCCCAACGCCCAGGTCGATGCCGTCGATATCTCGCCCGAGGCGCTGGAAGTGGCGCACAAGAACGTCGCCGACTACCACCTGCAAGACCGCATCACGCTGGTCGAGTCCGATCTCTACACGCAACTGTCTGATCTTGCCCCCGTTTCACGGACACCCCTATAAGCGATTAACTATCGCAATAGGAGGTGGACGATGACCAAGAGCAAGGCAGGCAGAAAGGGGCAGGAGTTCAGCCTGGAGTTCAGGCAGCAGGCA
>WNDX01000204.1 GCA_009914615.1 Herbaspirillum frisingense | reverse complement strand
CGGAATTGAACCAATCCGTGAATTGATTCCATGTTTGCGGGTAGTCTTGGCCTGCGATTGGGCTATTCGGTGGCGTATCCATTACGCCATTATGGCGCTAGTGGAGCTAAGTGGATACCCCATATATCTATACATGGCTGACATATCGGATGAGCTACACGCAGCGCGCCACGCGGCCAATCCGCTGGGAAGCGCTGATGGGGCAGTTCGGTTCGAGCTACAACAGCGAGCAGGGCGTGCGCGATTTCAAAAAGAATTTCCTGAAGGCATTGAAGGTTGTAAAGATCGTCTATCCTCACGCCAACGTTGAGCCGACTGAAACCGGTTTGATTCTGCGTCCCTCTCGGCCACACGTCCTGCCTTCCAACGCGCAGCCCGATTTGTTCTAGCCGCATCAACCAGTAGTTCAGGTAATCGTCGTCCTTTTTCTCGCATCATCGGAATCTTAATTTCCGGAGTAGATGCGGCTGAAATTGGACGATTTTTTTCCGTATTGGGATTCTCGCTGCTGCCAAATGCTCTTGGCCAGGATGGCCGATATGCGCTGAAGAACTCCCGCCAACAGCCGACAATCAACCCCTTGTGCGTTACCCGGCTGACGCCGGGCTGCGCATCGAGCCGCCTGCGGCGTCTCGCCCCTTCGGGCTTCAATCCCTAACGCTTCCGCGGCTGGCGCCGCTGCGCGCTCCGCGCACCAACACCCCAATCAGGGCGCCTTGCGCCCGGACGGCGCTGCGCGCCGTTTTGAACTGCAGTAGCCAGCACGCTACCAGCCCGGCGCACATAAGCCCTGCCGCTAGTCAGGCAAAAAATAAAACGGAGTCGGCCGCCGGCGCAAGGGTCGCTATCGCTCAAATCCTCGCCCGGTCCTGCCCGCTGCGCGGCCAGGCTGCGGCCTCCGGTTTGCCCCTTGCCCCAGCAACCAACTCCATTTTTTCGCCAGCCTTGCCGCGACAGGACTCATGTGAACCGATCACCAAACGGCAACCCAATAGGGAGGATTTATGCAGGCACTGGCACAAGCGCAGTTTTTGTTCGAAACCCCCGACAGCCGCAATGTAGGAAACATGCACATCGAAGCCATCTTGGCCCACACCGCCGGCGGCGGCGAGGCGCTACGCGCCAGCCGCTGGCAGGAAGTACCGCAGGAGGTTCGCATTGCGGCCGCTGGGCTGGCCGGGCTCGCGCTCGCCGCTGGCGCTGGCGAACTGATCGACCTATCGCCACAAGAGCGACACCAACTGCACGTTCACGCCCAAACACTGATTGAGCAGCTGCAGCAGCTGGTGCGCGCCACCAAAGTGCCGCCGGTGGCGTCGCTGCACCATTGAACCTGCCGCGGCGGAATTTCTACGCCGCGCCTCGATTACCAAAGCCGCTATGCACCTCAATTTATCTGCTGACCTCCTTGACCCGCGCAAGATCGCGTCGCTGCGCACTCGCTTGCGCGGTCGACCAATTGTCCTGTGCTACGGCGCTGGCGTCGACTCGACGGCGATGATGGTTGCACTGCGCGCCGCCGGACTGAGGCCGGATCTCGTCACGTTCGCCGATACCGGCGGGGAGAAGCCCGAGACTTTGGCGCACATCCCGAAGATGGATAAGGTGTTGGCAAGCTGGGGATGGGCCAGTATCACGGTGGTGCGCAAGAAGACCTTACCATCCACGCCCTATAACGATTTATACGGCAACTGCATTGCCAACGAAACGCTTCCTTCGCTCGCCTTTGGCATGAAGTCATGCAGCCTGAAATACAAGGCCGACCCACAGCGCGCCTTGCTGCTGGGCGTGAGCAAAGGCATCTACAAGGCTCCACCGCATCCGCTGTGGCTTGAGGCGAAGAAGAGGGGAGAGCGCATCGTCAAGCTGATCGGATACGACTGCGGCGCAGCTGACAAGCGGCGGTCGGCGAAGCTGCCGCCGGCGGATGCAGACTTCGATTACTACTATCCGCTCCAGGATATCGGATGGACGCGGGGGCAGTGCGTGCGCGCCATCACGGAGGCGCTGGGCGCCGAGATGGTGCCGGTGAAATCCGCGTGCTTTTTTTGTCCTGCATCGAAAGAATGGGAGTTGTATTGGCTGGCCGCGCATCATCCAAATCTGCTAGAGAATGCCTTGAGCATGGAATACAACGCGCTTACCGGGCGGCATAGCCGGTTCGACTCCATCAAATTCGGTGCGACGTGGATTGACCTGGTGCGCAATCACGATCGTTTCCCCAGCAGCGCGACGTCGGTCGGCCTCGGGCGCTCATTTGCGTGGTGCCAATGGGCAATAGTGAACCAGGTTGCCAATGAAGATTTCAAGGTCCTCACTGGCCAAGGAGATCGTGAGCGATTCTTGGCCCGAAGTCTTGCACTTCAGCGGGAGGACAACGCCCAGGATCAACGAGGCATCCCAACATCCACTCCACGCGGCCGAGTAATCAAAATCAGAGCGGTGGAGGGAGTGTGAATGTAGTTGCCCTAGCAGGAGCGATTCCCAGCGCCAGCAGCGCATTCCAGTACGGAAAAAAAGCTGGCGGCGCATTGGAGTGCCACCGCGTGAGTTTATTTTTCGCCTCAAAGGTTCATCCGGAACCAGCAGTTGCACGGCAAAAAACGCGTTGCATGTAACACTTTGCTGATGTAAAATGTTTCATGTAACGTATAGGAGGCCAACATGGCAAATGTAAATTCACGGGTACAGAAGCATCGCGCCGCCTTGCGGCTGGCGGGACTGCGCCCGGTGCAGCTTTGGGTGCCGGATACCCGCCTTCCTCATTTCGCCGAGGAATGTCGCCGGCAATGTCTTCTCGTTGCTCAGGCCGACAATGCGGACACAGGCATGCACCAGCTGATGGACGACAGCTTGGCCGACGTTGAGGGCTGGACTGAATGAGGCGGGGCGACTTTGTGACGGTGGCCATCCAGGGAGACTTTGGTAAACCAAGGCCAGCTCTGGTGATCCAGGCTAACCAATTCGCCGAGCATACGAGCGTGACCGTTTTGCCTGTCACCAGCACCCTTGTGCCTGCCCCGCTGCTGCGCGTCACAGTGCAGCCGAGCGCCGAAAATGGACTGCAGAAGCCTTCTCAGGTGATGGTGGACAAGGTAATGACAGTGATGCGCGACAAGATAGGACCAGCATTTGGCCGCATTGATCCGGACACACTGGTAGAAGTAGAGCGCTGTCTAGCGGTCTTTCTAGGCATCGCCAAGTAGCACCACCACAGCTGTCAAGATCGCGGACACCAGCTGCCCGCTTCAACCAAATAAATTTAAAGGAATTGCAAATGACACACCCCTTTAGCGAGCCATACGGCACCCTGGACAACTTCGGACTGAAGCAAGGAGCCAGCAACGTCGCGCTGAACGACATCGGCAACGTGATCCAGCGCGTCGCCGGCCTGCAGACGCTCATTGAATCTTTCGGCTTTGACAGCGTGGCGATCGAGGTCGGGGAAGGTCTCCAGCGCGTGCGGCAGGCCATCGCCACTCGCGAGATCCCGATTCCGCGCCACATCGCTGCGCACACCAATGCCTTTGCGGTTGCTGCCTCAGCCACGTAACCAACCACTAGGGGAAGCGTGTGAACCCGAAAATCCCTGTTGATGGCGTCAAAACATACTCAAAGACCGAGGCACGGACTGTAGTTGCCCCTGCAATTCAGGACACTCAGACATCGTTAAGTTACTGATGCTGCAGCCCGTCTGAACTCGCGAGGCGAGCGGTATTTCAGGGCCTTGTGCGGATGGCGCTCATTGTATTGCTCGAAGGCAGAGGCCAGATGTGTGAGCGCCGTGGGCACATCGGGCTTGTCCATGAAGGCGATGTAATCATGTTTCATCGTTTTTACGAACCGCTTTGCCATGCCGTTACTCTGTGGCGAGCGCACGGGCGTGGTCAAGGGCTCCAGTCCCAACTCGCGAGCGAAGCTTCGTGTGCGATGGTCGATGTAGGCCGAGCCGTTGTCGCTGAGCCATTCAATCAACTGTGGAGCCTGCGTGCTTCCAAACCGCTGCTCCACGGCGGCCAGCATCACGTCGCGCACGACATCCCCGCTATGCCCACCGGTAGTGGCCGCCCAGCTGATGGCCTCACGGTCACAACAATCCAGCGCAAACGTCACTCGCAATGCAGACCCGTCATCACAACGGAATTCGAAGCCATCCGAACACCAGCGCGCATTACTTTGCTTGACCGCTACACGACCATCGTGGCGTCGATTGTCGCGTCTCACACCGGGTCGGCGCAGCAGCAACTCATGCTCTCGCATGACGCGATAGACCCGCTTATGGTTCACGCACGCCTGCCCCAGGGATTCCCGGCTACGTCGCAGCAAGGCCCAGATGCGGCGATAGCCATAGCTCGGCAAGCTCGCCACATGCAGTTCAATCTCTTCGAGCAAGCCGCTGTCGTCGACTTTGCGAGCACTACGGCCATCTCGCCATTCCGGGCTCCGGGCTCGTTTTACTGCCACTGCAGAGCGCGCCACACCGAGAACGTCACAGACCGCTTTCATTGGTCGTCCTCCGGCAGTAAGGGCGAGCGCGCAATCAGGTTTTTTGACCGGCCCCATTCGACGGCCTCGCGCAGAATCTCGTTCTCCATGGTCTTCTTGCCCAACAGCCGCTGCAGTTCCTTGATTTCCTTGATGGCCGCAGCTAGCTCCGAGGCTGGGACTACCGTCTCGCCAGCCTTGACAGCGGTCAGACTGCCTTCCAGGTACTGCTTGCGCCAACCAAACACCTGGTTCGCGTTCACCCCGTGTGGCCGGGCAACGGCTGATACGGAGGCTCCAGGAGCCAAGGTCTCCTGGACGATGGCTATTTTCTCTTGGGGCGTGCGTCTTCTGCGACGCTCCGGCTCGGTCAGAATCTCGATATGGTCCACGGTTTGCCTAGTCGTAAAACCGGTCATAAGACTGTCCTCTATTTTAAGAGAGTCTTCGTGTCCTGAGATTCAAGGGGCTATTCCATACGCATCAAAACATATCGAGCGCGACACGAAGGCACTGCTTTCCGCCAATCAGTCTGCCGCAAGACCTTTCCCACCTCGATATCGGTATGCCGGATGATCGGCACGTACATGCTTGTGACCGACACCGTAGAGGCGCTCCCGAACCGTTGTAGATTCGTCGTAGTCGCTCCAGTAGCGCCCCCGACGCTGCAGTTCCGGAACAATGTATTCAATAAAGTCCTCAAACGTACCGGGGGTAACTGCATATGCCAAGTTGAAACCGTCGATATCAGCCTCATCAATCCAGCGTTCTAATTCGTCAGCGACCGTAGCCGGGCTACCCACAATGACCGGCCCCATGGCGCCGACCGAAACGAATCGGGCGACTTCATTAGGCGTCCATGTACGCGTTGGATCGGCCTTCGAAAATACTTCCAGGGCAAATCGCGCAGAATCGGTGTCGACGTATTCGAGCGGCCGGTCTGGATCAAGTTGCGACAGATCTATACCGGTAATTCCGGCATAGAAAGCAAGTGCGCCTTCGTAATCAGCAAACGACAGATACTCGTCGTATTTCTTCTTCGCGTCTGCATCAGTTGCCGCAGTGACTATCGTGATTTCGGTGAAGATTTTCAAACTGCTGGAATCACGGCCGTGGCTTTTCGCGACCCGTCGAATGTCGTCAACGTATCCACGCAATATCAAGGGCGACGGCGCTGCTGTGAAAACTGCCTCCGCATTCTTCGCGGCAAAGGCTCGTCCAGCTTTTGACGTGCCAGCTTGCCATATGACAGGAGTGCGTTGAGGAGAGGGTTCACTCAAGTGAATACCCGGCACTGAAAAATACTTCCCTTCATGGTTGATTCCTCGGACCTTCGTTGGATCAGCGTAGATCTGACTTTCACGGTTATCGACGACAGCATCGTCGTCCCATGATCCTTCCCAAAGCTTGTAGCAAACATTAACGAACTCTTCCGCAATGACATAGCGCTCGTCGTGAGAAATCTGCCGTTTATGCCCGAGGTTGCGGGCGGCGCCGTCAAGGTAGCTCGTGACGATGTTCCACGCGATGCGTCCCTTTGTCAGATGGTCCAGCGAGCTAAATCTACGAGCGAGCGCGTAGGGATGTTCGTACGTTGCCGAAACAGTAATGCCAAAGCCAAGTTTTTCTGTGGCTGCAGCCATCGCCGAGACCTGCATGAGCGGATCATGCACAGGAATCTGCATGGCGCGACGAATAGACGCATCCGGCGAGTTCTGGTACGTGTCGTAGACGCCTAGAACGTCCGCGATAAACAGCCCGTCAAACTTCCCTTTCTCAAGTAGTTTCGCCAGCTCTACCCAATAGTCAAGATCCTTGTATGCCACCGAACGGTCTTGCGGATGAGTCCATAAGCCGGGGGACTGGTGCATGATGCACGTCATGTCAAAAGCATTGAATGCGATACGTTTCGACGACATTTACTTTATGCCTCTTCTGAATTTTGGGTGGGTGGTATCGGTGCGCGTCAAGGTAGTTGTCGCCTCTGTCATGCAACTTCAGCCTGCTTACGAACCATGATTCCGGCCTCGTGGACGATTGCGTCGCGCTCTGGGTTGAGCGCGACGGTGCCCAGCGGAGCTAAAGTCAAATCTGGTGTACAGGGTGTCGGCATGATCAGGCGGCGAGCGATTGCTGAGCCGGTGTGCTGTCGGTCACCGGTACCCCATCTTTGAACGGCATGCCCGCCAGCAGCTCGGTCAGCTTCTCGGGCGCGCGGATCTTGCGCCACGACTCTTCGGCCGATTCGATCAGCTTGAACGCCAGCCCGAGAAACGTCGCGCGCGACACGC
>WNDX01000203.1 GCA_009914615.1 Herbaspirillum frisingense | reverse complement strand
CGCATCATTGGTGACTGGATCGGCTTTTATAACCACCGCCGGCCGCATCAGGCGCTGGGCATGAAGACACCAGCTGAGGCGTTTGCTTTAGCTGCTTGAGGTGAGCAGGTTTCGCTGGGTCATTACACGAATTCGTTGCCCTCAGAGCCGCGAGAAGCCGTGAAAGTGCCGTAGCGCCAGGATATTCGCGAGATCGATGTTTGTGCGAGGGGAGCTTGTAGTGTTCTAAATCTGGCAATCTTTTTCGATAAAATTTGGTTTTCTTGCCATGCTGAAAATTTACGTCACACGCAGTGCGCGCGACTCGAGGCTTGAAGATTGGAGAAATTCCAGCGTGGTCACGTTGGGTATAATGAAGCGGTAGAAGGCAACGCCATCTGTAAAACCCTTTTGGAGGCTGATGAAAAGGGAGTGCGGCTAGAGAAAGGTATTGCGCAACACAAATCAATTTCCATGCGGAAATAGCCTGCGGTGCTGACTTGGTCTGCTGCTGGTTGCGGTGCAAAACGGAGCAGTTTGGAAACATGAGAAAGCGATAACATTGTGCTACCGGCATCGCTACAAAGAACTCCGCGGAGCTTTATTAATCTGAGCGGACGCTGTTCTCAATCGGGTAATCACTGGGATGAGAAAATACCGAAAATTCTCATCAGTGTGGGAATGAAGCAACATTTCAAACGATCGGCGTTAATCATTCGGACACTAGTCCGAATGATTAAGCGCGCCTTCCAGAGGGGACGAAGAAGGTCAAGGAATGTTTTTCTCATGGATTGCATTGCCTTTTGTTAACATGATGACAAAGTCATGTATGCAAGCGGCTTGTTTGCTTTCGGTGCCCAGTTGAACCCAAATCTCATCATTTAATTTCTTTTTCGCGCCCTATGAGTTTACTGTCTCCCACCATCTTCAAAGCCTACGACATCCGCGGCATCATCGATAAGACCCTGGACGGCAAGGTCGCCTACCAGATCGGCCAGGCCTTCGGCGCCGCCGCCCTGGCAAAAGGCCAGAAAAAGGTCGTGATCGGCCGCGACGGTCGTCTTTCCGGTCCCGAGCTGGCCGCCGAACTGGCCAAGGGCCTGCAGGCGGTCGGCATCGACGTGATCGACCTGGGCATGGTGGCCACGCCCATGGTGTATTTCGGTACCAACGTGCTGGATACCCAGTCCGGCATCATGGTCACCGGCAGCCACAATCCGCCGGACTACAACGGCTTCAAGATGGTGCTGGCTGGCGAGGCCATTCACGGCGAGACCATCCAGGCGCTGTATCACGCCATCGTCAAGGGCGACTTCCCGCAGGGCGCCGGCGCTTATTCCACGCATGACATCAAGGATGCCTATATCAAGCGCATGATCGGCGACGTCAAGCTGACGCGTCCGCTGAAGATCGCCGTGGATTGCGGCAACGGCGTGGCCGGCGCGTTCGCGGGCGAAATCTATCGTGCGCTGGGCTGCGAGGTGACCGAGCTGTTCTGCGAAGTCGATGGCAACTTCCCCAATCACCACCCCGATCCGGCCCACCCGGAGAACCTGCAGGACCTGATCCGCTGCCTGCAGGAGACCGACAACGAGCTCGGCCTGGCCTTCGACGGCGACGGCGATCGCCTGGGCCTGGTGACCAAGGATGGCCAGATCATCTATCCGGATCGCCAGCTGATGCTGTTCGCGGCCGACGTGCTGACGCGCAATCCAGGCAAGGAAATCCTGTACGACGTCAAATGCACGCGCCACCTGGCGCCATGGATTTCGGCGCGCGGCGGCAAGCCGCTGATGTGGAAGACCGGCCACTCGCTGGTCAAGGCCAAGCTGCGCGAAACCGGCGCCCCGCTGGGCGGCGAGATGAGCGGCCATATCTTCTTCAAGGATCGCTGGTTCGGTTTCGATGACGGCTTGTACGCCGGCGTGCGCATGCTGGAACTGCTGGCGCGCGAGGCGGATCCATCGGCGCTGCTGAACTCGCTGCCGCAGTCGGTGAGCACGCCCGAATTGCAACTGAAGCTGCAGGAGGGCGAGAACTTCGCGCTGATCGGCAAGTTGCAAAGCGATGCAAAGTTTGAAGGTGCGCAAGACATCATCACCATCGACGGCCTGCGCGTGGAATACGCCGACGGTTTCGGCCTGGCGCGCTCGTCCAACACCACGCCGGTGGTGGTGCTGCGCTTCGAGGCCGAGACGGCGGAAGCGCTGGAGCGCATCCAGGGCGAGTTCCGCAAGGTGATCCTGGCGGCCCGCCCGGATGTGGCATTGCCGTTCTGATGGAGTAAGATGCTGGCCCACAGAATAACGCCATAGTGGGCCAGCCTTGAAAATCCTTATCGTCCGCGTCTCGTCGCTCGGCGACGTCGTCCATAACATGCCGATGGTCGCGGACATCCGTCATCATTTCCCCGATGCGCAGATCGATTGGGTGGTGGAAGAGGCCTATACCAGCCTGGTCCGCCTCAATCCTCACGTGCGCCACATCATTCCCATCGCGCTGCGGCGCTGGCGCAAGACCTTGTTCTCGGCCGCCACGCGTGCCGAGATCGCGAATTTCCGCCGCCAGTTGCGCGCGGAGCGTTATGACGTGGTGTTCGATACCCAGGGCCTGCTGAAGACCAGCGTGGTCATGCGCATGGCGCGCCTGGCCCCGGGCGGGCGGCGCATCGGCCTGGCCAACGCCACCGAAGGCTCGGGCTATGAGCCGATCTCACGCATCTTCCACGACCAGAGCGTCAAGGTGGGCCTGCATACGCATGCCGTGATGCGCGCCCGCCTGGTGGCCGCCGATACCTTGGGCTACATGCTGGAAGATGACGCCGATTTCGCGCTGCAGGCGCCGTCGCAGCCGCGTTTCCCGTGGATGCCCGAGCAGCCCTACGTGGTGTTTTTCCACGGGACGGCGCGCGCCGCCAAGCAATGGCCGCAGGAAGAATGGATCCGGCTGGGCCAGGCGCTGTCGGCGCGCGGCTTGCCGGTGCTGCTGCCCTGGGGCAGCAGCAAGGAAAAACTGGCCGCGGAAGCATTGGCCGCGCAGATCCCGGATGCCCGCGTGCTGCCCGCATTGCCGCTGATGGAGGCGGTCAGCCTGGTGCAGCAGGCGCGTCTGGTGGTCGGGCTGGACACCGGCCTGACGCATATCGCGGCCGCCTATTGCAAGCCGACCATCGAGTTGTATTGCGATTCGCCGCGCTGGAAAACCGAGGGCAACTGGTCGCCCAACATCATCAATCTGGGTGATCTGGGCGCGGCGCCAAGCGGCGCCGAGGTGCTGGCGGCGGCGCAACGCTTGCTCGCCTGACAAGAATCGCCGCCGAACGCATGCGTTGAGGCAGCTCAAATCCCTTTCGCAAACTCTTGCCAGCGTGCGCCGGGCCACGCGTGGCGGGCGTTTTGACCTGTTTTTACACGCCGCCGCGGATACACGCTCCAGCCGCTTGCGGGCATAATACGGCCATGGAATCGCAAATCATTGAGATCGGCCTGACCGAATGGCAGGTCGAGAACCCCAATCAGGAATGGATCGCCGCGCTCGAAGCCGGCAAGGTGCTGTATTTCCCGCGCCTGGGTTTCGAACTGCTGGAATCCGAGCGCGGCCTGCTCGATCCCGCCGTGCGCGACCCCAAGTCCCGCAACATCAGCCTGGACGCCCGCGGTCACATCAAGGGCGCGGCCGGCGGCACCGAGCAGCAGCTAGCCCTGGCGGCGATGGTGGGCCGTTTCCGCCAACAGGCGCTGTCGCTGGTGCATTCGATGTTCCCCAAATACGGCGACGCGCTGCGCGTGGCGCCGACCAGCTATCGCCCGATGCAAGTCGAGACCCGCAGCCAGTCCTGGCGCGCCGACGACCGTCGCATGCACGTCGATGCTTTCCCGTCGCGTCCCAATTACGGCGAGCGCATCCTGCGGGTGTTCACCAACGTCAATCCCGACGGCGTGCCGCGCGTGTGGCGCGTGGGCGAACCGTTCGAGACCGTGGCGCGCCGCTTCCTGCCGCGCGCCAAGCCCTATGTGCGCTGGCAGGCCAGCTTGCTCAAGGCGCTGCACGTCACCAAGTCCTTCCGCAGCGAATATGACCACCTGATGCTGCAACTGCATGACGGCATGAAGGGCGACATGCAATACCAGCAGGACGCCCAGCAAGTCACCATGCCCTTCGCCGCCGGTTCGGTGTGGATCTGCTTCTCCGACCAGGCGTCGCACGCGGTGATGTCGGGCCAATACATGATGGAGCAGACACTGCACCTCGCCCCGGAAAAACAATACGATCAGCAGGCCAGCCCGCTGGCCATTCTGACCCGCCTGGTCGGTCATCCGCTGATTTGATGCGCCTGCTGTATTCCCTGTTGTGGTGGATCGCCATGCCGCTGGTGCTGGTGCGCCTGTGGCGTCGCGGCCGCAAGGAGCCGGGCTATCGCGCGCACGTGGCCGAACGCCTCGGCTGCTATCCGCGCCTGCCCGATCCCGCGGCGCGCTTCATCTGGGTCCACGCGGTATCCGTCGGCGAGACGCGCGCCGCCGAGCCGCTGATTGATGCGCTGAAGCGGGAATACCCGCGGCATTCGATTCTTCTCACCTGCATGACCGCCACTGGCCGCGCCACCGGCGCTCAGCTGTTCGGCAAGCACGGCGCGCGCGTGGTGCAGAGCTTCCTGCCTTACGACACTGGTTGGATGTGCGCGCGTTTCCTGCGCCACTTCAAGCCGGCCGCCTGCATCCTGATGGAAACCGAGGTCTGGCCCAGCCTGATCGCGCAGTGCCGTCGCCATCGCGTGCCGGTGATGCTGGCCAATGCCCGCTTGTCAGAGCGCTCGTTGCGCCGCGGCCAGCGTTTCGCGACGCTGCTGCGTCCGGCCGCGGAGGCGATCGATTGCGTCGGCGCGCAGTCGGAAGCCGATGCCAAACGCCTGCGCGCATTTGGCGCGCGTCATGTGGAAGTCACCGGCAGCCTGAAGTTCGACGTGCAGCCGCCGGCGGACGTGGTCGAACGCGGCCTGGCGTGGAAGCGGGCGATCGGCGCGCGCAAGGTGCTGCTGTGCGCCAGCACGCGCGAAGGCGAAGAACAATTGATCCTCGATGCCCTCGGCAAGCTGGGCAAGACCGACTGGCTGACGGTGATCGTGCCGCGCCATCCGCAGCGCTTCGACGAGGTGGCGGCGATGGTGCAGGCGCACGGCCTGATCATGCGTCGCCGCTCCGAGCTGGAGGGCGACTTCCAGGTGGATGGCGTGGATGTCTTGCTGGGGGATTCGATGGGCGAGATGTTCGCCTATTACGCCGTCTGCGACGCCGCCTTCATCGGCGGCAGCCTGCTGCCGCTGGGCGGGCAGAACCTGATCGAGGCCTTCGCGCTGGGCAAGCCGGTGCTGATCGGGCCGCATACCTTCAATTTCGATTTCGTCACAAAAGAGGCAGTGGCCGCAGGCGCAGCCATGCGCGTCGAAGATGCTCGCGGGCTTCTGCTAGAGTCCGGCGCCTTGTTTGCGGATGCGCCGGCGATGAACGCGATGGGAGCGGCAGCTGGAGCATTCGCAAGCCATCATCAGGGCGCTACCGTGCGAACCATCGCACTGATTGCACCTCTCCTGTTTAAGGGAAGCATATAGATCGGACTCTCTGACGCCGATGCTATAATCCGCCGGATTCTCTTATCCTCGCCCTCCCTCCTCGTGCGCGCGACACTCCTTACGGCCTATGTCTATTCTCGTCACCGGTGCTGCTGGATTTCTTGGTCGAACCATAGTTCAACATTTGTGCGAAAACGGCGCCGCAGTGCGTGCGATAGTGCATCGAAATCGACCTTCCTTTCCTGCCGGAGTCGAGGTCTTTCCCATTGCTTCACTGGACGGACAAACAGAATGGTCATCGGCACTGGCCGGCGCGTCGGCGGTTGTGCATTGTGCGGCACGGGTGCATGTCATGAAGGATGACGCGGTCATTGCGATGGAGCAATGCCGCCGCGTCAATACCGAGGGGACATTGAATTTGGCGCGCCAGGCCGCCGCTGCAGGCGTGAAGCGCTTCATCTTCATCAGCACGATAGGTGTGCATGGAATAGCCAGCGACGATGCGCCGTTCACTGCAGAGTCGGCTGCCTTACCGCATGGGCCCTATGCGCAATCCAAATGGGAAGCCGAGGAGGGGCTACGGGCAATTTGTCGAGAGACCGGGATGGAAAGTGTGGTCATCCGACCGCCGCTGATCTATGGGAAAGACGCTCCCGGGAATTTTTCTTCCTTGTTGCGCGCGGTCAATTTGTATTTGCCTCTCCCGCTCGGCGCAATTCGTAACCGGCGCAGCTTTGCCGCAGTCGATAATGTTGCTGACCTGGTTCGTTGTTGTCTCACGCATCCGAGCGCCGCAAACCAAGCCTTTCTAGTCAGCGATGGAGAAGATCTGTCCAGTTCAGCGTTCATCGGCAAGATAGCCGTGGCAGTGGGAAAACCATCCATGCTCTTGCCGGTCCCTGTTTCCATTTTGTCCGGATTGGCGGGATTGCTGGGAAAGAAAGAGTTGGTGCGCAAGCTGAGCTGCTCGCTTTACCTCGATATCGAAAAGAACAGACGGCTCCTGGATTGGCGGCCTGTGATCGTCGTGGACGAGGCTTTACGTAAGGCGGTTGCGCAATAGGTCGTTGGCTTTGGAACGGTTCGCTTCGCACAGTGATAGTCCCACGAAGTATCAGGCCCCAAAAAAAGAGCGGACAATGTCCGCTCTTTTTTCGCCTGCCGAAAACAGGTTCTTGGCCGCAATTGTAATGACCCAGCGAAACCTGCTCACCTCAAGCAGCTAAAGCAAACGCCTCAGCTGGTGTCTTCATGCCCAGCGCCTGATGCGGCCGGCGGTGGTTATAAAAGCCGATCCAGTCACCAATGATGCG
>WNDX01000202.1 GCA_009914615.1 Herbaspirillum frisingense | reverse complement strand
TGAGTGACCACAATTCATCGTCGACAAGTTCTTTAGGCATCGCATCCCGTCAGGAAAAACAAGACAGGAAGTTAACATCAAGTCGGGGAAGTTAACAGCCCCGAAATTTAATTTTGCAACAGCCTCTAAAGTTCATTCGCAGCCCGGATGACAGACAAGTTCTCCAGCGGCTACCGGCGCCCCATGCCGTTTCATGCAAATGCAGCAGGGCGTCGATCAAGAGAAAAATTTGCATCAGGCAACATCGCAAGAAAGAACAACATGAATACCCGTCATCTCCTCATCGCCCTCGCGCTGGCCGTTACCAGCGGCGCCGTGACGGCGGAAACCGCTTACGCCCAATCCCCCGCATCTCAAGGCAAGACCCGCGCCCAGGTCATCGAAGAACTGAAGCAGGCCCGCGCCGACGGCAGCATGATCATCAGCGACGCCGAATATCCGCGCCTGCCGGCCTTTACCTCGACCAAGACCCGCGCCCAGGTGATCGCCGAACTCCAGCAAGCCCGGGCCAACGGCGAAATCAGCGTCGGCGACGTCGATTATCCCAAGTTGCCGGCCTTCGTCTCGACCAAGAGCCGTGCGCAAGTCGAGGCCGAACTGGCCGAGTACCAGAAGCACCCCGACCCGGAAGATCTCTACCGCGGCTATTGATGATCGATTGATGCGCGGACGCGCGCCGCCGTAGTACGTTACGGCGCCGCCCGCTGGGATTGTCCATCACAACAAGAGGAACCATGTACTCCTTCAACGCCAATCAACTCGCCGGCCAGCTCTCTGAAGTCCTCGAACTGGCCGATATCGACGAAGTCGTGCTCACGCGCGACGGCGCCGAGAATCTGGTCGTGGTCAAGGAATCGGTGTGGCGCGCCATGCAGGACATGACCCATCTGTTCGCCACCGACATCAATTCCGATCGCCTGCTGCGCAGTCTGCAGCAGCTACGCGCCGACTTGCTCTCCGAACCCGAGGTGGAATGATGAAACTGCTCATGACCCCGATGGCGCAGGAGGATTTCGCCTTCTGGCGCCGCCAGGACGGCGAGCTGGCGCGCCGCATCGCCCGCCTGCTGCGTCGTCTGCGCGACGGTGACAGCCTGCCGGCGCAGCAGGTGTCGGCATTGCCGCTGCGGTTGCAGGGTTTGTCCTCGGTGCGCCTGAACGCCGAGCATCGGCTGGTGTTCGAGCGTCTGCGCGGTCGCATCGTCGTGCATCAGTGTCGCTTCCACTATTGATCCGCGCTTAAAAGAACGGAAAGAGCGGATCGCCAGCTCCTAGTGGCAGTCTGCGGCGGCTGTCCGCGCCGGCATGGCGCGGGCAGCCCGGGGCCGGGTGTTCATTGTGAGAGATGTCCCCAGTGCAGGCTTGTCCGTCCGCGCGCCGTGCGGCGTTTCCTTGCGCCTTTGCGGATGCGCGGACTTTTTTGCCGGCCGTGACCGGTGGATGGGTATCAACAATATGTTGTTTATTGACATCATTGTTGGTTTGCTGCCTATCCTCCGAATTGCGAGCCGGCATTTTTTGTTGTCAGGTTTTAAGGCAATTTAAGTTGTAATAAAGAGACATTAATATGAATAAAAACAAAAAATTGAAAACTTAAATTGTTTGTGAAAATAATTTTTGATTAAATAAATTAAGTCTTCTTGATGTTCTCTCTGGAAGCCTGGGTTGTTCGGATGTCTCGATAGGCAAGCGAACCACCAACAATCAAACAGTAATTCAACAAACTTTGGAGTTCTTTATGAGAAAGTCCCTCTTGGCACTGGCAGTGCTTGGCGCCTTCGCCGGCGTGGCGCATGCGCAAAGCTCGGTCACCATCTACGGCATCATCGACGCCAGCCTGTCGTACAACAGCAAGGTGGCGACCACCGGTACCGGCAACGGTAACCGCATGGGCGTCGACTCCGGTGCGATCAAGGGTTCGCGCATCGGCTTCAAGGGCAGTGAAGACCTGGGTGGCGGCCTGAAGGCGCTGTTCAACCTGGAAAACGGCTTCAACCTGGATACCGGCGCCGCCGCCCAGAACGGCAACCTGTGGGGCCGTACCGCCACCGTCGGCCTGTCCGGCAACTTCGGCGCCGTGCTGCTGGGCCGCCAGAAGGATTTCACCGACGACATCGCCGCCTTCACCTCGGTCAATGATTTCGGCGGCATGGTCAGCCAGGTCCACGCCCGCGACCTCGACCGCACCAACGGCGAGCGCGTGAACAACTCGATCCGCTACAACACCCCGAACATCAACGGCTTCTACGGCAGCGCGATCTACGGCTTCGGCGAACAGGCCGGCGCCAACACCGCCGGCCAGTCCTTCGGCCTGGGCGGTGCTTACTCCAACGGCCCGTTCAACGTCGGCCTGTCCTACTTCCAGGCGAAGAAGGCCGGCACCGTGGCGTCCAGCGACGTCAACTCCAGCAACGCCACCACTTGCGGCAACGCTGCCGGTTCGGCGGGCGACACTTGCCTGAAGACCTGGACCCTGGCGACTTCCTACCAGTTCGGTCCGGCCAAGGTGTACGGTTCGTGGTCGCGCGTGAAGCTGCCGCTGGCGACCGCCGGTTCGGCTGCCTCGTTCTCGGCCGCCTCGGCTGCCAGCTACGCGGGTGACACCACCGGCCAGTTCCTGGTCGGTGGCGTGAACAACGAGAAGAACGACATCTTCGACGTCGGCGTGAACTACAGCCTGACTCCGGCCCTCTCGCTGCTGGGCAGCGTGCAGTACACCCGCGCCAACTTCGTCAACGCGTCCAACGGTCGCCTGATCCAGTTGAACCTGGGCGGCAAGTACGCGCTGTCCAAGCGCACCAGCCTGTACGCGATCTATCGCAACCTGCGCGCTTCCGACACCTACAGCCCAGGCGTGACCAGCAGCCAGGCTCCGGGTGCGGACAGCAGCCAGAACGCCTTCAACGCCGGCATCATCCACACCTTCTAAGGTGGTGGTGCGCCGCGCCTGATGCGCGGGGCAGGGCGGCCGGCCAACGCCGTCGCCTTGTCCGCAATGCTTCCCCTGTCGTGCCTGCAGGTCGCGCCGTCCCCGGCCGGCCTGCACCACCCGCGTTCCTCCCCGGACGCGGGTTTTTTCTTTATGGTTCTTTGTTGGCCCGGTCGCGCGGAATCCTGTAATGTCGCACCGATACGAGCACAAGGACTTTGCATGCATATCGACTGGAGCCATTTCACACCGGCGTACTCGCTGGCCGGCGGCATTGTCATCGGTCTGGCGGTGGCCGTCATGATCCTGATCAACGGCCGCATCGCCGGCATCAGCGGCATACTCGGCGGCTTGTTGCGGGCCGGCGCCGGCGAACGCGGCTGGCGCGCGGCCTTCATCGCGGGCCTAGTGATCGCGCCGCTGGCGGCCAGGGCGTGGGGCTGGCTGCCTCCATTGCATATCGAGGCCGGCTGGCCGGCGGTCATCGCCGCGGGCTTCCTGGTCGGCCTTGGCACGCGCTATGCCGGCGGCTGCACCAGCGGCCACGGCGTGTGCGGCATCTCGCGCGGCGCGCTGCGATCGATGGTCGCCACCATCACCTTCATGACGGCCGGCTTCGTCACCGTGTTCGTCGTGCGTCATCTGCTGGGAGGCTGAGATGCGCTGGCCTGCCATCATCGTCTCTTTCGCTGCCGGCCTCCTGTTCGGGCTTGGTCTGATGTTGTCCGGCATGGCCGATCCGGCCAAGGTGCTGGGTTTCCTGGATCTGGCCGGACGCTGGGATCCTTCGCTGGCCTTCGTCATGTTCGGCGCCATTGCGGTGGGCGCTTTCGCCTTTGCCGTGGCGCGCCGGCATACCTCTTCCTGGCTGGGGCTACCGATGCAATTGCCCAAGGCCGCTGGCATCACGCCGCGCCTGCTGCTGGGTAGCGCCCTGTTCGGCATCGGCTGGGGCGTGGCCGGTTTCTGCCCGGGGCCGGCGTTGGTCGCGCTGGGCATGGGCGCGGGCAAGGCGCTGGCCTTCGTGCTGGCGATGCTGGCCGGAATGGGCGTGTTCGAATGGCTGGAAGCGCGCCGGCGCTGAACACTTTCCGGCGCCGCCACGCCGGCCTTCTTGCACAACCTGCTGCGCATGTGGGCCGATAGCTGATCCTGCCGTGCCAGGCGATGGCACAAATAAAAAGCCCCGCATCGTTACCGATGCGGGGCTTTTTTCGGTTGCCGACCATCGCGTTGCGACCGTCGGCGGGCCGGAGGCAAATTACATCATGCCGTCCATGCCACCCATACCGCCCATGCCACCCATACCGCCAGGCATGCCGGCCGGCTTGTCTTCAGCCACTTCTGCCACCAGTGCGTCGGTGGTCAGGATCAGCGAAGCCACGGAGGCCGCATTTTGCAGGGCCGAACGGGTCACCTTGGCCGGATCCAGAACGCCGATCTCGACCAGGTCACCGTAGGTGCCGTTGGACGCGTTGTAACCGAAGTTGCCCGAACCTTCCAGCACCTTGTTCACCACCACCGACGGTTCGTCGCCGGCGTTGAAGACGATCTGGCGCAGCGGCTCTTCGATCGCGCGCAGCACGATCTTGATGCCGGCTTCCTGATCCGGGTTGTCGCCCTTCAGGTCCTTGACGTTGGCGCGAGCGCGCAGCAGGGCCACGCCGCCGCCAGGCACGACGCCTTCTTCAACGGCTGCGCGGGTAGCGTGCAGCGCGTCTTCCACGCGGGCCTTCTTTTCCTTCATTTCGACTTCGGTGGCAGCGCCAACCTTGATCAGGGCAACACCGCCGGCCAGCTTGGCCACGCGTTCTTGCAGCTTTTCGCGGTCGTAGTCGGAAGTGGCTTCTTCGATTTGCGCGCGGATGGTCTTCACGCGGGCTTCGATGCCAGCGGCTTCGCCGGCGCCGTCGATGATGGTGGTGTTTTCCTTGCCGATTTCAACGCGCTTGGCTTGGCCCAGTTCAGCCAGACCGGCCTTTTCCAGGGTCAGGCCGACTTCTTCGGCGATCACTTGGCCGCCGGTCAGGATGGCGATGTCTTCCAGCATGGCCTTGCGGCGGTCGCCGAAGCCAGGTGCCTTCACGGCGGCGGTCTTCAGGATGCCGCGGATGTTGTTGACCACCAGGGTAGCCAGGGCTTCGCCTTCGACGTCTTCAGCCACGATCAGCAGCGGACGGCCGGCCTTGGCGACTTGTTCCAGCACCGGCAGCAGGTCGCGGATGTTGGAGATCTTCTTGTCGAACAGCAGGATGAACGGATTGTCCAGAGCGACGATCTGCTTTTCTTGGTTGTTGATGAAGTACGGCGACAGGTAGCCGCGGTCGAATTGCATACCTTCGACGATTTCCAGTTCGTTTTCCAGCGACTTGCCGTCTTCCACGGTGATCACGCCTTCCTTGCCGACCTTGTCCATCGCCTGGGCAATGATGTTGCCGATATCGGCGTCGGAGTTGGCGGAGATCGAGCCAACCTGGGCGATTTCCTTGTTGGTGGTGGTGGGCTTGGACAGGTTCTTGACTTCGCCGACGATGGCGGAGACCGCCTTGTCGATGCCGCGCTTCAGGTCGGTCGGGTTGAAACCGGCGGCGACGTACTTGAAGCCTTCGCGCACGATGGCTTGCGCCAGCACGGTCGCGGTGGTGGTGCCGTCACCGGCGTTGTCGGAGGTCTTGGAAGCGACTTCCTTGACCAACTGGGCACCCATGTTTTCCAGCTTGTCCTTCAGTTCGATTTCCTTGGCGACGGAAACGCCGTCCTTGGTCACGGTCGGGGCGCCGAAGCTGCGCTCCAGCACGACGTTGCGGCCCTTGGGACCCAGGGTGACCTTGACCGCGTTGGCCAGGATGTTGACGCCGTTGACGATCTTGGCGCGTGCTTCATCGCCGAAAATAACTTGCTTTGCTGCCATGTTGGATTCTCCAGAAATTCGGTTGAATTCGTGTCGCCGGGCTAGGGTTCGATAGCGCCGGCGCGGTATCTTGCTGCCGGCGGCCTGCTAGATGAGGCCGCCTGCCGAATTACTTCTCGACGACGGCGAACAGGTCTTCTTCACGCATGACCAGCAGTTCCTGGCCATCGATCTTCACAGCCTGGCCGGAGTACTTGCCGAACAGGACACGGTCGCCGACCTGAACGGACAGCGGACGGACCTTGCCGTCTTCCAGGATCTTGCCGTTGCCGACGGCCAGGACTTCGCCTTGGTCCGGCTTTTCGGTCGCGGCGTCAGGCAGGACGATACCGGAAGCGGTCTTGGTTTCCTGGTCGAGGCGCTTGACGATAACGCGATCGTGCAAAGGGCGAAGATTCATGAGAACTCCTTAATTTTCAATAGGTTAGCGTTAATTGCGGCGAGGGCAGCAATGGTTTTTCTTCCAAATGCAGCAAACCTCACCGCATGAAAAAGGGGATTCAGCCAAGGTGGGCTGTTAGCACTCTCCCGTGGCGAGTGCTAAGTATAGGGATGGAGGTTGGAATTTTCAAGACGGGATGTGTGTCCGCGATCATAATTAATGAGATCGCGATCAAAAGTAATGCGACGGGAATTCATATTTAAAATCAAAGACTTGAAATACTTCTAGAGGTATTTCGGTGTTCTAAGTCCACTGCTTCGCTCATCGGCCAGCAAATTTTCCGTAGAAATTAAATTTGATTTTTTGAGCTTGGGCCGGCCATTGATCGTCCGTGCCGCTCCTGTTGGAAATCTTTCAAGTCCGCATTTTTGTCACGTAGCGCAGAATGTTGATCGACTCGTAGAAATGCCCCTCTATCTGCCCCGTCTTCCTTTGCCTTCCGAAGGCTGCCACGCGATCGTACGATCCTTCATAGCCCAGCTTTCTGAGAGCCGGGAACTGATCTTGCCCCTGATTGACGGACACCTATCTAAGCGACATTGGCCAGCTCGTACTGCTCTGGGCTGAGGTAGCCCAGGGTCGAGTGCAGCCGGATCCGATTGTAGTCAACCTCAATGTAGTCAAACACATGAGCCTTGGCCTGC
>WNDX01000201.1 GCA_009914615.1 Herbaspirillum frisingense | reverse complement strand
TGCCTGCTGCCTGAACTCCAGGCTGAACTCCTGCCCCTTTCTGCCTGCCTTGCTCTTGGTCATCGTCCACCTCCTATTGCGATAGTTAATCGCTTATAGGGGTGTCCGTGAAACGGGGGCAAGATCATGGTCGGCGCGCTGCAACAGCGCGCCGAAATCGCAATTCTCCGCCGGCGACACGCTGGCGATTCCCACGCTGATGCTGATGCGCTGCAAGGGCCACAAGGCGCCGGCGATGGTGGCGTGGATGCGCCCGGCGACCAGCCGCGCGCTGGATTCCGGCGTATCGGGCAGCACCACGGCGAATTCATCGCCGCCGATGCGGGCCACGAAGTCGCTGCTGCGCAGGGGCATGCGCAGCAACTGTCCCAGCTTGACCAGGGCGTTGTCGCCGGCCGGATGGCCGTGGGTGTCGTTGTATTGCTTGAAGCGATTGACGTCGATCATCAGCAGCGACAGCGGCGTGCCGCTGCGCAGATGGCGCGCCCACTCCTCATGCAGGCGCTGGTCGAAGGCGCGGCGGTTGCCCACGCCGGTCAGGCCGTCGGTCAGCACCTGCTGCTGCAGCCGGTGGATCTCCCGTTGCATGGCCAGGCGTTCGGCCAGGTTGCGCGCCAGCAGCGGCAGCGCCGCGCGCTGGCTGGCATTCAGGCGGCGCGCCTGGCGGTCCAGCACGCAGAGCGTGCCGAGGAAAGAACCTTCGGCGTCGCCGAAGGCGGCGCCGGCATAGAAGCGCACACGCGGCACGCCAGAGACCATGGGCGAGGCGGCATAGCAGGCATGGGCCGGCAGGTCGGCGATTTCGGTGAGCGCCTCGGCCGAACCGGCGGCGGCTTCGCACAGGTTGAAATCGGTATTGCTGCGCAACACCGCGGTCTGCCCGGGAAAGCGCCACCATTGGCGGCGAGCGGGCAAATGGTCATGGCCCTTCCCGCCATCAGGCGCGGGCGGCGTGAAGTGGCCGTGCAACTGCGACACCATGACGATCGGCGTTTCGCACAATTGGCCGGCCAGCGCGGTGAAGTCGCCCAGCAATCGGCCCAGCACTTCGTCCGGTTCGTGCGAGGGAGGGGCGGGCTGGGCGAGGATCCCCGGACCATCCGGAGTGCGCTCATGCGCCGGCGGCAAGACGTTCATGGGTCGGTTCCTGATGGCTGCGGGGGAAGTCAAATGACGACAGGGACAGGCCCGTTGCCGCCGACTTTAGCCGGTATCGCACCGTCTGCATATCGCAAGAACTGGGGACATCGCTTTGTCGCATGCTTGCCTATAATCGCCGCCAGGCCTGTCGGGATCTGTCAAAAAAAGCAACGGGGCATGAACCACGGCGGCAGGCCTGTTCCGCCCTCCATGGACGCCACCAACATGCTGCACAATCACCAGCACGCAGGCACGCAGGCACCGCAGCATATCCATCTGGCGCTGATCGAAGAGGACGCCGAATTTCGCGGCGCCGTCATCTCCGCCTTCCAGCACTCTCCCTCCATCCGCATCACCGGCGTGGCCGCCACGCGCGCCGATGGCCTGCAATTGCTGGAGCAGGCGCCGGCCGACGTGCTGCTGGTGGCGCTGAGCTTTCCCGACGGTGCCGGCATCGAGCTGATCCGCAGCGCCAGCCGGCTTTGGCCGGGCTGCGGCATCATGGTGAGCACCGCTTTCGGCGATCAACCCAAGCTGCTGGAATGCATAGAAGCCGGCGCCGTCGGTTACCTGCTCAAGGACGACGTGCCGTCCTTCATGCTGGAGGAAATACGTAACGTCAGCAGTGGCGGCGGTTCCATCAACCCGCTGATCGCGCGGCGCCTCCTGACGCGCTTCGGCGGATTGGCCATGCATGCCGGCGCGGCGCTGTCGGCGCGCGAGACGCATATCCTCGATCTCATCACCAAGGGCTTCACGGCCGACGAGGTGGCGCGCCAGACGCAGATGTCGCGGCACACCATCCTGAGCTTCATCCGGCGCATCTACGCCCGGCTGGCGGTGGAGGCCGGCGCGCCGCGCTGACCCCTCGCTGCGTGTATTCAGGCCGGCGCCGTGATCTTGATCTCGGGCAGCTTGTCATCGTAGAACGCCAGCCGGCCTTTCAGCGCCACATGTTCGTCGTAGGGATCTTCATAGCTCCAGATCGCATCCTTGAACGTCTTCCCGTCCACCACCAGGTTGTAATAGCTGGCGGTGCCCTTGAACGGGCAGGTGCTGCTGGTCTGCGAGGGCTGCAGCAGCTTGCCGTCCACCGCCGTGCGCGCGAAGTAGTAGCGCACCGGGCAGCCGGTCTCGTGCACCGCGATCACATCCGATGTGCTGGCGACCTCGCGCCCGCCGACGCTAGCCTTGACCGTGCCCGCGACGGGGCTTTCTTCAACCTTGTGGTTCTTGTCCTGCTGGTGTCCTGGTGATTTCGCCATGATGCGTCTCCGGTGTGACTGCTGCGAACGGGTAAACAGCTAAGGATGGGCTACGAATGGAACGACCTGCGGGCTCAGTTCAGCCCGGCCGCATAGAACAGCTTGAATACGATAAGCGCGGCCAGGAAGGCCATGATGATGACCGTCAAGGCGACCCGCCGGGATGATCTGCGTTCGGAATCCGCCATCTGCTTCTCCTCATGGATGGGCTGCGGTATCCGCCTGTGCGGCGGGAAGAAACTATCAGCTTACCCACCGCCCGCGCCGCCGGCTATCGGCCACGGGCCGGCCCGGGCGTGGGAGGACGCTGTCGGAACCGTAGGCGGGACTTGATCAGCTCGCCCTCAGAGCGCCGGCCGGGTGTTGGTGGCGGCGAAGGCCAGGCCTTCTTCGAAGGAGGTCAGAACCATGTCCACCTGCGCCTTGACGCTGGCCGGATCGGCGTCATCGCCGGTGAACGGTGGGCGGATGGTGGCCAGCAAGGCGTGCGGCAGGTTCTCGCGCAGCGCCTTCACCATGGCCAGCCAGGGCTCGAAGCGCTCCTTGACCGGATACACCAGGAACACGATGGACACCAGTTCCGACTTGCTGTTGTCGGGCCGCTCATTGTCCTGGTCCAGCGTGATGCTGCGGGCGTCGATGCTGTTGACGCGCAGCGCATGCACCAGCAATTCGCTCAGCAGGTCGTCGCGCTGGTGCGTCAGCCCGGCGCACAGCACCACCGAGCGGTCGGGCACGTCCAGCGAGCCTTGCCAGCGACCCAGGCGGGCCATGCGCAACTCGCGCAGGTGCGCGCCGACGCCGCTGTTGAGCAAGGGCTGGCGGCGGCCGAAGCGGCGCGGCATGCCGGGACTTTGCATCAGCGACTCGGTCAGCAGCGAGATGGTGCTCAGCAGGCGCACCTGCTGGGCGCCTTCGATCTGGCCGTTGCGCAGGTCCAGCGATGCCAGCGCCAGGCCGGGCAGCAGGATCTGGTCGCAGTACTTGGCGAAGCTGTTCTTTTCCAGGTGGATGCGGGCGTCGCGGATGATGGTGTCGGACTCGCCGGCCAGCGCGCGCTGGTAGAAGCGTTCGGCGTGGCTCATGTCGGGCGCTTCGCCGAGCAGGATGGTGATCGGCTCCAGCGCCGCCACATGACGGCCGGCCACCACCAGGCACAGCGTCAGCGGCGTCGAGAGCAAGAGGCCGATCGGTCCCCACAGGCTGCCCCAGAACAGCGCCGAGACGATGATGGCCAGCGGCGACAGGCCGGAGCTGTGGCCGTACACGCGCGGCTCGATGAAATTGGCGACCAGCGCCTCCAGCGACACGAAGAAGGCCAGGAAGGACAGCGCCAGCCACCAGCCCGGATCGATGGCGGCGATGAACACCGCGATCAGCAGTCCCGAGGCCAGCGCGCCCAGATAAGGGACGAAGCGCAGCACGCCGCACAGCGTGCCCCACAGCACCGCGTGCGGCACGCCGGCCAGCCACAGCACGCAGCTCATGGTCAGGCCGAACACGGCATTGACCACGAACTGCGAGAAGAAGAAGCGCGATACGCCTTCGGCGGCGTCGCCCAGCGCCTGCATGGTGCGGCTCATGTCGGCGCGGCCGGCCAGCCTGACCATGCGATCGCGCAGGGATTCCTGTTCCAGCAGGATGAAGACCAGCAGCACCAGCACGATGCCGGCCTGGCCGATCGGCCCCCAGGCCAGCGAGAACATGCGCGCCACGGCGTTGCGCACCGACATCTTGGGGCTGGAGACCTGCACCGGCATTGGCGCCGCACTGGCCGCGGCGGCGCTGGCGGCGTTGCCGGCCTTCTTGCCGCTGCGCGCCGGCGGGACTTCCGGCTGGGCCGGCTGGGCTGGCTGGGGAATGACGGCGCTCAGTTCTTCTTCCAGCCTGGCGAAGGGACGCTCGGTCATCGCGCGCACGCGTTCGACCTTTTCCTGTATCGCTTCCCGGTATTGCGGCAGGTCGCCGGTGACGCTGGCCAGTTGGAAGGCCAGCACCACCGCCAGCGCCACCAGGCAAGCGCCGACCAGCAGCACCGAAACGATGGCGGCCGCGGCGCGATTCAATCCCATCCCGCCCAGCTTGCGCACCAGCGGCAGGATGATCAGGCTGAGGATGGCGGCCACCGCCAGCGGCTCCAGGATGTCGCGGCCGAAGTAGAGCATGGCCAGCACGCAGGCGGCGCCGAGCAGGGAGGTGGAGGTCAGGCGGGACAGGTAGGCGTTTTTGGTGGTTTGCATGCTGGTCTTGTGCAGGGGTGCGCCGGGGCTGGGCGAGTATAACAACAGGGCGGGCGAAGATTCCAGCCGTGCCGCAGCCAGCCTGGACCGGCGCTGATAGAATCGCGCCATCGCCCGTCACTTTTCATCCGCCTGGGAGGCCGCTTGGACGCCTTGTTCTTCATCCCCGTCGCCATCATGCTGGCCCTCGTGCCCGGGCCGAACAATTTTTGCGCGCTCAACAATGGCATCCGCCGCGGCGTGGGCCCGGCGTTGCTGGCCACTTTCGGCCGCGTGACGGCGTTCGCGATCTTCCTGACGATTTCGGCGGTGGGCCTGGGCGCCATGCTGCTGGCCTCGGAGACCGCCTTTGCCGCGGTCAAATGGATCGGCGCGGTGTATCTCTTCTACCTCGGCTGGCGCGCCTGGCGCAGCCGCGAATTCCATGGCCTGGAACTGGCCGATGGCGCTACCGGTGCTGCCCCGGCCGCCCAGCCGCGCCGCAGCGTGGGCGCGCTGGCCTTGCAGGAGTTCTTGCTGGGCATCACCAATCCCAAGGCCATCATGCTGTTCGCCGCGATCTTCCCGCAATTCATCGACCAGACGCGTCCGGCGGCGCATCAGTTCCTGGTGCTGGGCTCGATTTATCTGGCGGCCGAGTTCGTCTCCACCACCATTTACTCGCTGTGCGGCACCCAGATCCGCCATTTCATCCGCACCTCGCGCGGTGTGGCGCGGCTCAACAAGGTGACCGGCGGCTTTTTCATCGGGGCGGGTGCCCTGCTGCTGGCGGCGCGTCAGTGAGGATCGCGTCGCTTCTTGCTTTCGTTGCAAAAAAGGCCACCGTCGGGTGGCCTTTTTTCATCGGGAAGGGCATCACATCTCCTGCCGCATTTCCATGATCCGGGGCAGGCTCATCTCTATCCAGTCGGTCAGCGCTTCCACGCGCTGCGCTGCTTCCTGGCCCAGCGGCGACAGCGTGTAGTCCACATGCGGCGGCACCACGTCATAGGACTTGCGCAGGATCAGGCCGTCGCCTTCCAGGTCTTGCAGCGTCTGCGCGAGCATCTTTTCGCTGATGCCGCCGATCTTGCGGCGCAGGTCGCTGAAACGATGCGTGCCCGGCAGCAGCGCCACCAGCACCAGCACTCCCCAGCGGCTGGTGATGTGCTTGAGCACGCTGCGCGAAGGGCAATCGGCGGAAAACAGCTCGCCACGGCGCATCCGTTCGGAAAGCGGGATGTGATCGGCAGGCGAGGCAGGCAGGGGCGGGCGTGAGTTCATGCCGCACATTTTACACTAACCTTTTTGTGCGTACTTACTAAAAGTAAGTTAATCCGATAACCTGCGGTCTCTTTCACTTTCTCAGAACAGGACACCGCCATGATCGTCGTTACCGGAGCCACCGGCCAACTGGGCCGCCTCGTCATCGAAGCCTTGCTCAAGAGCGTGCCGGCGGCGCACATCGTCGCTGCCGTGCGCACCCCGGCCAAGGCCGCCGACCTCGCCGCCCGGGGCGTGCAGGTGCGCCGCGCCGACTACACTGACGCCGCCAGCCTGCAGGACGCAAGCAAGGTGCTGCTGATTTCGTCCAACGCGATCGGCGAGCGCCTGCCGCAGCATCGCGCCGTCATCGACGCCGCCAAGCGCGCCGGCGTGCAATTGCTGGCCTACACCAGCGTCCTGCGCGCGGACACGTCCACCCTGGGCCTGGCCGGTGAACACAAACAGACCGAACAGCTTATCGAGGAAAGCGGCCTGCCGGCGGTGATCCTGCGCAATGGCTGGTACACCGAAAACTATGCCGCCGGCGTGCCGGGTGCGCTGGCCAACGGCGCGATCTACGGCAGCGCAGGCCAGGGCCGCATCGCCTCCGCCGCGCGCCGCGATTACGCCGAGGCTGCCGCGGCCGCGCTGACGGGCGAGGGCCATGTCGGAAAAACGTATGAACTGGCGGGCGACGGCGCCTATACCCTGGCCGAATTCGCGGCGGAAGTGTCGCGCCAGTCGGGCAAGACGGTGGTCTATCGCGATGTGCCGGAAGCCGACTACAAGGCCGCGCTGCTGGGCTTCGGCTTGCCGGCGGAACTGGCGGGGCTGTTGGCGGATTCGGATGCGCAAGCCGCCAAGGGCGCGCTGTTTGACGACGGACGTCAACTGTCGGCGCTGATCGGCCGCCCGACCACGGCGTGGGCGCTGACCGTGGGAGAGGCGTTGAAGCAGGCTTGATGCCCGTGCCGGCGGCCGCGCGCAGCGGTTGCCGGATAGAGGGCGGGTGTGTGAAATGTCGTCTTAGAGGCTGTTGCAAAATTAAATTTCGGGGCTGTTAACTTCCCCGACTTGATGTTAACTTCCTGTCTTGTTTTTCCTGACGGGATGCGATGCCTAAAGAACTTGTCGACGATGAATTGTGGTCACTCA
>WNDX01000200.1 GCA_009914615.1 Herbaspirillum frisingense | reverse complement strand
CCCTCGGCCAATCGCAACGCATAGGCGATTTGCTCTTCGCTAAATCTCGATCGTTTCATGGCTACTCCTTGCCCGCTTCGGGGCGCTGAGAAGCAACCTTACCTCTAGTTTTGACCTGTACGGATATTCCGGGGGCAGGTCAGGCGATTGCTGCTGGTGACCATCCAGGTCGACATGCACGACCGCTTGGCCATGGCGCTGCAGGACGACCTGACCGCGCGCATCGTGAGCGACCGCGCGCGCGGCGTGCTGATCGACATCTCGGCGCTGGACGTGGTGGATTCCTTCATCGGCCGCATGATCAGCAACACCGCCTCGATGGCGCGCGTGCTGGACGCCCGCACCGTGGTGGTCGGCATGCAGCCGGCGGTGGCGATCACCCTGGTCGAGCTGGGCCTGACGCTGGAAGGCGTCAAGACCGCCCTGAACGTGGAGCGCGGCGTCAAGCTGCTTGAGTCGGAGCAAGACTGATGCAGGCCGCCAACGAGCCGCGCGAGGTGCGCGGTGGATGAACAAGGCCTGCTGACCCAAGCGCTGCAGTCGGACGAAGACGTGGTGCGCCTGCGCAAGCTGATCCGCGACCATCTGGTGCGCATGGGCTTTTCGCTGGTGGAACAGACCAAGATGGTCACCGCCGCCAGCGAGTTGGCGCGCAACACCCTGCGCTACGGCGGCGGCGGCGAGGCGCGCGCGAGCGAGATGCACAACGGCAGCAAGCGCGGCATCCGCCTGGTGTTCGCCGACCAGGGGCCGGGCATCGCCAACATCGAGCTGGCCCTGACCGACGGCTATACCACCGGCGGCGGCCTGGGGCTGGGCCTGTCCGGCGCCAAGCGGCTGGCCGACGAATTCGACATCAATACCGCGCCCGGCGCGGGCACTCAAGTCACGATCATCAAATGGAAAATGTTCTGACGGCCTCGCGCACCGAAGAAGCGGTCGCCGTCAACGAAGCCGCCGATGTGGCCGCGGCCCGACGCGCCGGCGCCGACCTGGCGCGGCGCCTGGATTTTCCGCTGGAAGCCGCCGGCCGGCTGGCGCTGGTGGTGACCGAAGCCGCCACCAACGTGCTCAAGCACGCCGGGCGCGGCGAGATCCTGCTGCGCACGGTGCGCGGACGCGGCGCGAGCGGCGGCATTGCGCGCGGCATCGAATTGCTGGCCATCGACGGCGGCCCCGGCATGGCCGACGCGGCGACTTCGATGGTGGACGGCAACTCCACCGCCGGCACCTATGGCGTGGGGCTGGGCGCGATCCGGCGCCAATCGGATGCGCTCGACATCTATTCCCTGCCCGGCCACGGCACCGTGCTGCGCGCCCTGGTGTGGGAAGCGCCCGGCGCCCGCGAGCCATGGGAATGCGGCCTGGTCTGCGTGCCGCTGGCGGGCGAGGATAGTTGTGGCGACGCCGCCTGGGCGGCGGCGTCCGACGACGATGCCGTGGCCATGATCAGCGACGGCCTGGGCCACGGCGAAGCCGCGGCCGCAGCCTCGGATGCGGCGCTGGAGCTGATGCCCGGCCTGGGCTTCGCGCTGCCGCCGGCCGATCTGGCGCTGCGCATGCATGCGGTGCTGCAAAAGACGCGCGGCGCGGCCATCGCCATCGCGCGCGTCGATGCGCAGGCCGGCATGGTCACCTTCGCCGGCGTGGGCAATATCGCCGCCTGTACCATCGGTGGCGGCGAACGGCGCCACCTGGTCTCGCTCAACGGCATCGTCGGTCACAACCTGCGCAAGGCGCAGCAGTTCGAGGCCGCCTGGCGCGACGGCATGCTGCTGGTGCTGCATTCCGACGGCCTGACCAACCGGTGGTCGCTGGATGCCTACCCCGGGCTGGAACAGGCCCATCCGGCGCTGATCGCCGGCGTGCTGTACCGTGATTTCTGCCGCGGGCGCGACGATATCAGCGTCCTGGTCATCCGCAGAGGAGCCGCTTCATGACGCACCGCTTGCTCATCGTGTCCATCCGCAGCGAGGTCGACGTCGTCACCGCCCGCCAGCGTGCGCGCCACATCGCCGAGCTGTGCGGTTTCGCGCAGCAGGACCAGGTGCGCATCGCCACCATCATCTCCGAACTGGCGCGCAACGTGTTCCGCTACGCCGGCAGCGGCCAGGTGGAGTTCGCCATCGAGGGCAGCACCGCGCCGCAGACGCTGCTGATGCACGTGCGCGACAAGGGGCCGGGCATCCCCAACCTGGAGCAGATCCTGGCCGGCCACTACCGCTCCAGCACCGGCATGGGGCTGGGCCTGCTGGGCGCCAGGAAACTGATGGACGCCTTCGAAGCGCATACCACCGAAGGCCTGGGCACCACCATCGTGCTGCGCAAGCTGATGCCGCCTGCCGCGCGGTTGATCACGCCGCTGGTGGTCGGCCAGGTCGGCGCTTCGCTGGCGTCGGCGCCGGCGGACGTGGCGTTGTCCGAGGCGCAGCAGCAGAACCAGGAATTGCTGACCACGCTGGCCGAGCTGAAAAGCCGCCAGGAAGAATTGCTGCAGCTCACCCGCGAACTGGAAGACACCAACCGCGGCGTGGTCGCGCTGTATGCCGAGCTGGATGAAAAGGCCGACCACCTGCGCCGTGCCGACCAGGCCAAGTCGCGCTTCCTGTCCAACATGAGCCATGAGTTCCGCACCCCGCTGTCCTCGATCCGTGCGCTGGCCAAGCTGTTGCTGGACCGGGTGGACGGCGAGCTGGGCGTGGAGCAGGAAAAGCAGGTGCGCTTCATCCTGGAGAGCGCCGGCGCCCTGACCGACCTGGTCAACGACTTGCTCGACCTGGCCAAGATCGAGGCCGGCAAGATCGAAATCCGCCCCAGCACCTTCGACGTCGCCGACATGTTCAGCGCGCTGCGCGGCATGCTGCGCCCGCTGCTGGTGTCGGAGCGGCTGCAGCTGAGCTTCCAGGCGCCGGCCGAATGCGAGATGTATACCGACGAGGGAAAGGTCTCGCAGATCCTGCGCAACTTCGTCTCCAACGCCATCAAGTTCACCGAGCACGGCAGCATCACGGTGAAGGCCGAACCGGTGCCGGAAGCGGGCGCGGTGCGTTTCTCGGTGACCGATACCGGCATCGGCATCGACGAGGAGCATCTGGCCATCATCTTCGAGGAGTTCAGCCAGGTGGAAAACCACCTGCAGCGCCACGTCAAGGGCACCGGCCTGGGCCTGCCGCTATGCCGCCAGCTGGCCACGCTGCTGCGCGGCGAAGTGGCGGTCAGCAGCAGGCCGGGCCAGGGCTCGACCTTCAGCGCGCTGATCCCGGCGGTGCATTTCCACAACCCGGCGCCGCTGCAGGAACTGGCCACGCTGGCCAGCGACGATCCGCGCCTGCCGGTGCTGGTGATCGAGGACCGGCCCGAGCTGCGCCTGCTGTATGAACGCTACCTGCACCAGTCGGAGTTCCGCATGCTGACCGCCTCCACGCTGGCCGAGGCCGAAACGCTGTGGCGCAACGTCGAACCGCGCGCGGTGCTGCTGGACATCTTGCTGGAAGGCAAGGATTCCTGGCACTGGCTGGTGCAGATCAAGAACGACGAATCGCGACGCGAGGTGCCGGTGATCATCGCCTCCGACGTCGACGACAAGAACAAGGCCATGGGGCTGGGCGCCGACGCCTATTTCCTCAAGCCGGTGGGCCGCGACGAGCTGCTGGCGGCGCTGCGCTCGCTGGTCGGCAGCGAAGCCGGCCGAAACGAAATGCCCGCCGGCGCGGTCAACGGATAAACCATCGTCCCTCCCCGCGCCATGAACCAGCAAGAACAACTGATCCTCAACGTCGACGACACCGACGCCGCGCGCTATGCCCGCACCCGCATCCTGACCAAGGCCGGGCTGCGCGTGGTGGAGGCCGCCAGCGGCACCGAAGCGCTGGCGCTGGCGCGCGAGCTACGGCCCGACCTGATCCTGCTCGACGTCAAGCTGCCCGACATCCACGGCATGGAGGTGTGCGCGCGCCTGAAGGCCGATCCCGCCACCTCTTTCATCCTGGTGCTGCAGACCTCGGCCTCCTATATCGGCGTGGCCGACAAGATCCGCGCACTGGAAGGCGGCGCCGACAACTACCTGTTCGAACCGATCGAACCGGCCGAGCTGGTGGCCAACGTCCAGGCGCTGCTGCGCCTGGCCAAGGTGGAAAACGAAATGCGCGAGATGGATCGGCGCAAGGACGAGTTCCTGGCCATCCTGGCGCATGAATTGCGCAACCCGCTGGTGCCGATCCGCAATGCCGTGGGCATCCTCAACACGCGCGCGCCGCACGCCCCGGAATGGGAGCTCCGCGCCCGCGCCACCATCTCGCACCACCTCGATCACATGGTGCGGCTGGTGGACGACCTGCTGGACGTATCCCGCCTGTCGCACAACAAGCTGGCGCTGCAATCGCGCCGCACCGCCGTGCAGGACATCCTCGAGCGCGCGCTGGAAGCCACGCGCGACCTGATGCAGCGCAAGCACCAACAACTGGCGACCGAGATGGCCGATCCCGCGCTGGCGGTGACCGGCGACGAGGTGCGCCTGGCCCAGGTGCTGATCAACCTGTTGCACAACGCCGCCAAGTTCACGCCCGAAGGCGGGCATATCAGGCTGTCGGCCGCCGCCGCCGGGGGCCGCGTCGTGATCACCGTCAGCGACGATGGCATCGGCATTTCACAAGGACGACTGGAGGAGATTTTCGGCATGTTTGCGCAAGCCAACGGATTGGGACGCGATCGGCAGGATGGCCTGGGCATCGGTTTGTCGCTGGCCAAGAATCTGATCGAGCTGCATGGCGGCACGCTCACCGCCGACAGTGCCGGGCTGGGACAGGGCAGCAGCTTCCGCGTCGAACTGCCGCAGGCGCCGCCGGACGCCGAGGCAACCGCCGTCGCGGCCCCGGCGCAAGCCGTGACGGGCAACACCGTGCCGGGCCCCAGGCGCATCCTGGTGGTGGACGACAACGTCGACATCGCCGACACCATGAAGGAACTGATGGAGTTGCTGGGCCACCAGGTCGAGGTCGCCTACAGCGGCGGCGGCGGCATGCGCCGCGCGCTGCAGTCGCGCCCGGACGCCATCATGCTCGACATCGGCCTCAAGGACATGACCGGTCACGACCTGGTACGCATGCTGCGCGCCGACGAAGCCACCCGCGGCATCTACCTGCTGGCCTGTTCCGGCTTCAGCAGCGACGAAGACAAGCGCCAGGCCTTCGATGCCGGCGTGGACGATTACCTGGTCAAGCCGGTCGATCTCGATACGCTGGCGCAGCTTGAACTCAGGCGCCCGCCAGCCGGCTGAAGCCGGCGCCTCGGCTTTACCCTCCTCCGCGCCCGAGCGGGCGCGGCTTATCGTCCCCTCTCCGCTTCTTCCCTATTTCCTCTCTTCCCGCCAGGCCGATAGACGGCGATCGGCGACCGGCGACCGGCGATCTCCATGGCAGGGGCCGACACCGCCGCACTCCCGGCTCATCTTCAGCGAGTCTTACCTCCCTTGGCGGCGGCGTCTTATTCCTGAGCGCGCGGCGCCTGCCTATGCTGGAGCATTTGCATCAGCCTTGGCAGCGCAGGCCAACGCCGTCGCGCCTGCACTGCGCCCGCCAGCCTCCCCACCGTTCCACGACCCACGAGAGCCCGCCATGCCTACCAAGAAGACCCCTGCTGCCCAATCTCCCGCCAACGGCAACAGCGCCGGCCCGGGATCGGGTTCGCTGTTGAGCACCATGTCCGGCCCGGCCGACGGCAAGCCGGTGTTTTCCGCCGGCGCGCGCTCGCCGACCGCCCTGCTGCAAAAGATCGCCGGCGCCAATGCGGTGTCGGCAGCGCTGCCGAGCAATCCCAACAAGCCCGGCGAGATCGGCGCGGCCAATCGCACCGCGCCCGCCGGGGCCACCGTGCAGGCGCCCGATCCGCTGGTGCATGCCAGCACGGTCAGCGAAGCCCACGCCTCGGCCAAGACCGGCGCCGGCAGCCCGGTGCCCGGCACCAATGCGCTGGCCGACTCGCTGGACCGGGTGCGCGCCGACGACAGCGGGCAGGCCCTCACCAGCAACCAGGGCGTGCCGGTCGCCGACAACCAGAATTCGCTGAAGGCGGGGCTGCGCGGCCCGACGTCGATGGAAGATTTCCTGCTGCGCGAAAAGATCACGCACTTCGACCACGAACGCATTCCCGAGCGGGTGGTGCATGCGCGCGGCTCGGCGGCGCATGGCTATTTCGAGTGCTACAAGGCGCTCGACCAGTTGACCTGCGCCGCCCCCTTCGCCGAGGACGGCAAGCGCACCCCGGTGTTCGCGCGCTTCTCGACAGTAGCCGGGGGCGCCGGATCGGCCGACACGGTGCGCGACGTGCGCGGCTTCGCCGTCAAGTTCTATACCGACCAGGGCAACTGGGATCTGGTCGGCAACAATATCCCCATCTTCTTCATCCAGGATGCGATGAAATTTCCCGATCTGGTGCATGCGCTCAAACCCGAGCCGCACTTCGGCATGCCGCAAGCCTCCAGCGCCCACGACACCTTCTGGGATTTCGTCTCGCTGATGCCGGAATCGACCCACATGCTGCTATGGCAGATGTCGGATCGCGCCATCCCGCGCAGCTACCGCATGATGCAAGGCTTCGGCGTGCATACCTTCCGCCTGGTCAATGCCGACGGCGAATCGGTCATCTGCAAATTCCACTGGACGCCCAAGGCCGGCACGCACTCGCTGATCTGGGACGAGGCGGTGAAGATCGCCGGCGCCGATCCCGATTATCACCGCCGCGACCTGTGGGAAGCCATCGAGGCCGGCACCGCGCCGGAATGGGAGCTGAGCCTGCAAGTGTTTTCGGAAGACGAGGCCGACGGCATGCCCTTCGACATCCTCGACCCGACCAAGATCGTGCCGGAAGAACTGGTGCCGCTGGTGCCGGTGGGCCGCATGGTGCTGAACCGCAATCCGGACAACTTCTTCGCCGAAACCGAACAGGTCGCCTTCTGCACCGCCCATATCATTTAGAGGCTGTTGCGAAATTATTTTAAAAGTTGTTTTAACCGGGTCCAGCAAATCAAGGCGCAAGCCAATGACAGGAAGGCTTCGTGGATATGAGCATAGCGTTCGTAACGAATCTTCAGGCGCCGAAACGAGTGCAGCC
>WNDX01000020.1 GCA_009914615.1 Herbaspirillum frisingense | reverse complement strand
GCGCCTTCTATGCGATTCTTGTTCATCGGCTCGCGATTTACGCTCCACGCTTCCTTCCCACACTCGGTCACCCTCATGCAGTTGCGCTTCACTTCATTCACTGTGACCAGCTCATGGCGGGACTTGCACCCGCAGGAGTGCGCCCATGCTGGGCGCACAAAGAAAATGCCGTCCAGCTTCACGCTGAACGGCATCTTTCACATCTCTACACGGCCAAGCAAACGCCGGCACTCACTCCGCCTCGACAATCCAGGCAGCCTGGATCGCTTCCAGGATGCGCTCGCCCGAGCGGTTCGGGTCATCGTCGAAACCATCCAGCTCCAAGATCCAGCGATGCAGATCGGTGAAGCGAATGGTCTTGGGATCGATGTTGGGAAACTTGTCGTACAGTTCCTCCGCGATCTGCTGGGTATCGGTCCATTTCATGGTCGTCTCCTCTTCGTTCCTGGCAGTCGGCCTCCGCGCGGGAGGTCAGTGGTTTTCGGAAGCGTGGTTGATCGTGTACTTGGGGATTTCCACCGTCAGGTCGTCCTCGCCCAGCACCACCTGGCACGACAGGCGTGAAGTTGCTTCCAGGCCCCAGGCCATGTCGAGCAAGTCTTCTTCCTTGTCGGTCGGTTCGTTGAGCGTGTTGAAGCCTTCGCGGATCACCACGTGGCAAGTGGTACAGGCACAGGATTTCTCGCAGGCGTGTTCGATGTCCACGTCGCTGTCGAGCATGGCGTCGCACAGGGTCTTGCCGGCCGGCGCGTCGATCACCGTGCCTTCGGGGCACAGTACCGGATGGGGGAGGATGACGATCTGAGGCATAGGTTGCTTTCGGTGATTCGAATGATTCTGTTGTGCGTTGGCGCGGGTTACGAGACTTCGTCCAGCTTTTTGCCGGCCAGCGCGGCATGCACGCTGCGATCCATGCGGCGTGCGGCGAATTCTTCGGTGGCATGGGCCAGGCCTTCCACCGCGGCCTTGATGGCGAGGTGGTCGCTGCCCTTGGCGGCGTCTTCCACCGCCAGCATCTGCTGCTCGATGGCGGCGCGTTCGGCTTCCGACAGCAGCGCGGCATCGGCCTGCAGCGCCGACCGGGTAGCCAGCACGATGCGTTCGGCTTCCACCTGCTCTTCGCGCAGGGCGCGGCGCAGCATGTCGTCGTCGGCCGAGCTGAAGGATTCCTGCAGCATGCGCGCGATCTCGTCATCGGCCAGGCCATAGGACGGCTTGACGCTGATCGAGGCTTCCACGCCCGAGGTCATTTCGCGCGCCGACACCGCCAGCAGGCCGTCGGCATCCACCTGATAGGTCACACGGATGCGCGCGGCGCCCGCCGCCATCGGCGGGATGCCACGCAGTTCGAAGCGCGCCAGCGAACGGCAGTCCGCCACCAGTTCGCGCTCGCCCTGCACTACGTGGATCGCCATCGCGGTCTGGCCATCCTTGAACGTAGTGAATTCCTGGGCGCGCGCGCAGGGAATCGTGGAATTGCGCGGAATGACCTTCTCGGCCAGGCCGCCCATGGTCTCGATGCCCAGCGACAGCGGGATCACGTCCAGCAGCAGCCAGTCATCGCCCGGTGCGCGGTTGCCGGCCAGCAGGTTGGCCTGCACGGCGGCGCCCAGCGCCACCACCTTGTCGGGGTCGATATTGGAGAGCGGATTGGTCTTGAAGAAATCGCCCACCGCGCGGCGGATCGGCGGCATGCGGGTGGCGCCGCCGACCAGCACCACGCCATCCACGTCTTCCACGGTCAGATTGGCGTCGCGCAGCGCCTTGCGCATCGGGGTGATGGTCTTGGCCACCAGATGCTGGGTGATCTCGTTGAACTCGGCGGCGGTGATGGACAGATGCACTTCCTCGCCCGATTTCAGAGAAGCGTCGATGCGCACTTCGTCCTTGGTGGACAGCAATTCCTTCACTTCGCGCGCCTTCACCATCAGCAGACGCGTGTCTTCGTCCGACAGCGGCTGCAACTGCGCCTCCTGGCTGATCCAGCAGAACAGGCGATGGTCGAAGTCGTCGCCGCCCAGCGCCGAGTCGCCGCCGGTGGCCAGCACTTCGAACACGCCGCGCGTGAGCTTGAGAATGGAAATGTCAAAGGTGCCGCCGCCGAGGTCATAGACGGCGAAGATGCCTTCCGACTCGTTGTCCAGACCATAGGCGATGGCGGCAGCGGTCGGTTCGTTCAGCAGGCGCAGCACGTTCAGGCCGGCCAGTTGTGCCGCATCCTTGGTGGCCTGGCGCTGGGCGTCGTCGAAATAGGCGGGCACGGTAATCACCGCGCCGACCAGCTCGTCACCCAAGGCGTCTTCGGCGGTCTGGCGCAGCGTGGCCAGGATCTGCGCCGAGACTTCCACCGGGCTCTTCACGCCAGCCACGGTCTTGATCTGCACCATGCCGGGCTGATCCTGGAAATCGTAGGGCATGTTCTCGGCGTGAGAAATGTCCTTCAGGCCACGCCCCATGAAGCGCTTGACCGAGACGATGGTGTTGCGCGGATCGGTGGTCTGCGCGGCCTGCGCCTTGTGGCCGATGTTGGCGTTACCGTTGGGCAGGTAGCGCACCACGGACGGCAGCAGTACGCGGCCATCGTCATCGGCCAGCACTTCGGGAATGCTGTTGCGCACGGTGGCCACCAGCGAATTGGTGGTGCCGAGGTCGATGCCCACCGCCAGGCGCCGCTGGTGCGGCGCGGTGGACATGCCCGGTTCTGAAATCTGGAGTAAAGCCATAGGTATGAGACGGGTCGTGATTCGCGATGTTATTCGGGTAAGGCCATCCGGATGCCGAGGCCGATGAAGGCGCAGCCTGCGAGGCGGTTCAGATGGACGGAAGCGGAAGCGCGGCGGCGGAAATACGCGCCCACGGCGCCGGAAAAAAGCGCGATGGCGCTGAAGATGACGAAAGCCTGGGCAATGAACACCAACGCCAGGAGCAACATCTGCATCGCCTCATGGCCGGCGTCGCGGTTGACGAATTGCGGCAGGAAGGCGATGAAGAACAGCGTCACCTTGGGATTGAGCATGTTGGCCAGCACGCTTTGCCAGTAGATGCGCTTGAGCGGCACGCCGGGATTGCCCTCGCCAGACGCCAGCGCGATGCCGGCCGAGGCCGAGCGCAGCGTGCGATAACCCAGATAAGCCAGGTACGCCGCACCCGCGTACTGCAGCGCGTGGTAAGCCGGCGGATAGGCCTTGATCAGCGCGGCGAAGCCCAGCACCGCCAGCAGCGTATGGAACAGCAGTCCGGAAGAGAATCCGGCCGCGGCCACCAAGCCGGCCTTCTTGCCCTGCGCGATGCCGCGCGTGAGCACGTAGATATTGTCCGGCCCCGGCGCGAGCGTGAGGGTCATGGCGGCCAGCAGGAACAGGAAGATATTGGGCATGGGCGCTCTATCCTCGCTCAGCCTTCGATCAGCGCGAAGGCGTCGCCGATCTCGCTGCCGAATTTGTCCAGGAACATCAACTGGCGCACCAGTTGGCCGGCCTGCGCATAGTCGCCGCCATCCAGCAGCGCTTCGATGCGGGCGATCTCGGCCTTTTTCTCGGCCAACAGATCGGCGTTGAGCCGCTCCAACGCGTCCAGATCCTTGCCGGCCTTGGCGTCGTCCAGCGTCTCGCGCCATTCCATCTGCTGCATCAGGAAGCCCGGCGCCATCGCGGTATTCGATTCGGTCTGCAGATCCACGCCGTTGAGCTCGCACAGGTAGCGCGCACGGCGCAACGGGTTCTTCAGCGTCTGGTAGGCCTCGTTGGCGCGCGTGGCCCATTGCATTGCCACGCGCTTCTCGGCGTCGCTGGCATGCGCAAACTTGTCTGGATGCGCCTGGCCCTGCACGCGGTGGTAAGCCTGCTCCAGCGCCTTCACATCGACGGCGAAGCGTTGCGGCAACTGGAACAGGTCGAAATGGTTTTGCATGGCTGAAAAATAAAAAGCCTGTCGGACTTCAACAGGCTTGGCACATCAACGACTGCGAGGGATACCGGACATTCTTGCCCGGGCGCCGCGGCATGGCACGGCATTTCGGGCTGGCGATCGCAGGCCTGTCACGGCTTCGGCTAAGCACTGGCCGCGCGCCATGATGCGGGCGCCGCGGCGAAAACACCTCGGACGATCAGATGCGGAAGCTTTCGCCGCAGCCGCACTCGTCCTTGACGTTGGGATTCTGGAACTTGAAGCCCTCGTTCAGGCCTTCGCGCGCGAAGTCCAGTTCGGTGCCGTCGATGTAAGGCAGGCTCTTGGGATCGACGAAGACGCGCACGCCGTGCGACTCGAACATGGTGTCCTCGGCCACCTGCTCGTCCACATACTCCAGCTTGTACGCCAGCCCGGAACAGCCGGTAGTGCGCACGCCCAGGCGCAGGCCGATGCCCTTGCCGCGGCGCTCCATGTACCGGCTGATGTGTTTTGCTGCCTTCTCTGTCAATGTGATTGCCATGATGCCTGCCTTGCTGCTGTCAAAAACGGCTTGCGCCGACTGCCCTGCGCCCGAACGATCAGGCCGCTGCCTTTTGTTCGACGCCGTGCTCGGCCTTGTAATCCTGTACTGCGGCCTTGATGGCGTCTTCGGCCAGGATCGAGCAGTGGATCTTCACCGGCGGCAGCGCCAGTTCTTCGGCGATCTGGGTGTTCTTGATGGACAGTGCTTCGTCCAGCGTCTTGCCCTTGACCCACTCGGTCACCAGCGACGACGACGCGATTGCCGAACCGCAGCCGTAGGTCTTGAACTTGGCGTCCTGGATCACGCCGTCGGCGCCGACCTTGATCTGCAGCTTCATCACGTCGCCGCAGGCCGGCGCGCCGACCATGCCGGTGCCGACGGTCTCGTCGCCCTTTTCAAACGCGCCGACGTTGCGCGGGTTCTCGTAGTGGTCGAGTACTTTTTCCGAATAAGACATGTTCTTGCTCCCTTGAAGGTGAATTCACCGCCACCAGCTTCGTTTGCTGTTCCTGCTGGCGGCGGCTGGCAGAGTCTGGTTTAGTGCGCCGCCCACTGGATCGTGGAAAGATCGACGCCGTCCTTGTACATATCCCACAGCGGGGACAGTTCACGCAGCTTGCCGACCTTGCTCTTGATCAGGTTGACGGTGAAATCGATATCCTCCTCGGTCGTGAAACGGCCGATGGTGAAACGGATGGAGCTGTGCGCCAGTTCGTCGCTGCGGCCCAGGGCGCGCAGCACGTAGGACGGCTCCAGGCTGGCCGAGGTGCAGGCCGAGCCGGACGACACGGCGATGTCCTTGATCGCCATGATCAGCGACTCGCCTTCGACGTAGTTGAAGCTCACGTTCAGGTTGTGCGGCACGCGGTGTTCCATGTCGCCGTTGACGTAAGTCTCTTCGATCTCTTGCAGGCCACGCGCCAGGCGGTCGCGCATGGCGCGGATGTGGGCCAGTTCGCTGTCCATCTCTTCGCGGGCGATGCGGAAGGCCTCGCCCATGCCGACGATCTGGTGGGTCGCCAGGGTGCCCGAGCGAAGGCCGCGCTCATGGCCGCCGCCGTGCATCTGCGCTTCGATGCGCACGCGCGGCTTGCGACGCACATACAGCGCGCCGATGCCCTTGGGGCCGTAGGTCTTGTGAGCCGAGAAGCTCATCAGATCGACCTTCCAGTTTTCCAGGTCGATCTTGACCTTGCCGGTCGCCTGGGCGGCGTCGCAATGGAAGACGATGCCCTTGGAGCGGCAGAACTCGCCGATTTCCGGCACCGGCTGGATCACGCCGATCTCGTTGTTGACCAGCATCACCGACACCAGGATGGTGTCCGGACGCACGGCCGCGGCGATCTGCTCGACGGTGACCAGCCCGTTGTCCTGCGGTTGCAGGTAGGTGGCTTCGAAGCCCACGCGCTCCAGCTCGCGGAAGGTGTCGAGCACGGCCTTGTGCTCGGTCTTCACGGTGATGATGTGCTTGCCCTTGGTCTTGTAGAACTGCGCCGCGCCCTTGATGGCGAGGTTGTTGCTCTCGGTGGCGCCGGAGGTCCAGATGATCTCGCGCGAATCGGCGTTGACCAGCTTGGCGACTTCTTCACGCGCCTCTTCGACCGCCTTCTCGGCCGACCAGCCATACATATGGCTGCGCGACGCCGGATTGCCGAACTGCTCGCGCAGGTAGGGAATCATCTTGTCGGCCACGCGCGGATCGACCGGAGTGGTCGCCGAGTAGTCCATGTAGATCGGGAAGTGCGGAGCCTTGATGGTCTCCAGCAGGCTTTTTTCCAGAGGTGCGTTCATATGTCTTCGTGCTCCAAATCAGGCTGCGGCTTGCGGGCGGTGCATCACCACCACGCTCTGCTTGTCGGCGGGGCGAAGCTCCGTCGGCTTGTGTTCTTTCTGCTGGTCGACCAGGTCTTGCAACGAGACCGAATCCAGGTACTCGACCATCTTTTCGTTCAGGGTCGACCACAGGTCATGCGTCATACAGCGCGCGCCGCCGGGGTGGGACGCGCTGTGGCAATTTTCCTTGCCGCCGCACTGGGTCGCATCGAGCGGTTCATCCACCGCGATGATGATGTCAGCCACCGATACGTCCGCCGCCTTGCGGGCGAGGTTGTAGCCGCCGCCGGGCCCGCGCACGGACTCGACGATCTGGTGACGGCGCAGCTTGCCGAACAACTGCTCCAGATATGATAAAGAAATTTCCTGGCGCTCGCTGATCGCGGACAGCGTGACGGGACCGTTGCCCTGGCGCAAAGCCAGGTCGATCATCGCTGTCACGGCAAAACGGCCTTTGGTGGTTAGACGCATGAAATTCCTGCTCCAGAAACAAGTTGATCCCGCTGCCCTGAATTCCCGAATATTTGAGTCAAGTATATCAAACCCGACTAATTCTGTCAGGTACCAAATCGGGGCAAAATCGCCAAATCAAGGTGGCGCCCTTCGCGGGAATCCGGAAATTGCGCCAAAGTCATGCTTCCGGCCGGCATTTCCGGTCGATTGCCCCTTATCGATCTGGTAAGATGTCCCAACACTTTTTTCATCTGACGGCCGCGGACCACCCCGAAAAACGACAAGCCGCTTCGCGCCCGCCTTTCAATTAGAACGATATGGATGTAAGCGATACCCCCAATCCACTGCTGCGCCCGCGCCGCAAAACCCAGAGCCTGTCGCAGGAAGTGGTGGGCGCGCTGTCGGCGATGATCAACAACGGCGGCCTCAATCCGGGAGACAAGCTGCCTACCGAATCCGAGATCATGCAGACCCAGGGCGTCTCGCGCACCGTGGTGCGCGAAGCGATCTCGCGCCTGCAGGCCGCCGGCCTGGTGGAAACCCGCCATGGCATCGGCACCTTCGTGCTGGAAGCCAAGAAGGGGTCCAACATCAATATCGATCCGGCCACCATCACCACCATGCGCGACCTGCTGGCGCTGCTGGAACTGCGCATCAGCCTGGAAACCGAAACCGCCGGCCTGGCCGCGGCGCGCCGCACCGACGAACAACTGCAGGAGATCCGCGAGGCGCTGGACGCCTTCCGCGAGAACCAGCAGGCCGGCGGCGATACGGTCGGCCCCGATTTCCGCTTCCACTTCGCCATCGCCAACGCGACCGGCAACCGTTACTTCATCGAGATCATCAGCCACCTCGGCATGGGCGTGATCCCGCGCAAGCGTCTCAACACCGCCGAACTGGCGCACGACCAGCAGGCCAGCTACCTGGACCGCGTGCAGCGCGAACACGAAGACATCTATGAAGCGATCGCCCGCGGCGACACCGAAGCCGCGCGCGCGGCCATGCGCAATCACCTCACCAACAGCCGCGAGCGCCTGCGCCGCGCGCAACAGGAAGCCGAATCGGGCGCCGCCGCACCGGCCGCCTGATCTCCCCTCTCCCGCTGCGGGTCGGCGTCAGGCCGGCCCGGCAGCAGACACTCTGCAGCATTCCCCTCCGACAACACCGCAATAAAACATCGCCCTAAAAAGTGCTGGCTTTCTGCAATTTCATGTTGTACGATGACTGATATCCTATTAGGATATCGGCATAAAACTAAAAACACAGATTCATCCATCCAATTCTTACGGCGTTGAGCGAAACCATGTACACACCCCAAGACCTTAAACAGATCCTCTCTTCCGGCCTGCTGTCGTTCCCGCTGACCGACTTCGACGAGCAAGGCGACTTCCGCCCGAAGACCTATATCGAGCGCCTGGAATGGCTGGCCCCGTACGGCGCCAGCGCCCTGTTCGCCGCCGGCGGCACCGGTGAGTTCTTCTCCCTGGTCCCGGGCGAGTACTCCGACATCATCCGCACCGCCGTCGACACCTGCCGCGGCAAGGTGCCCATCATCGCCGGCGCCGGCGGTTCCACCCGCGCTGCCATCGCTTACGCGCAAGAAGCCGAACGCCTGGGCGCGCACGGCATCCTGCTGATGCCGCACTACCTGACCGAAGCCAGCCAGGACGGCATCGCCGCCCACGTGGAAGCCGTCTGCAAATCGGTCAAGTTCGGCGTCATCATCTATAACCGCGCCGTGTGCAAGCTCAACGCCGAGACCCTGCAAAAGCTGGCCGACCGTTGCCCCAACCTGATCGGCTTCAAGGACGGCATCGGCGAGATCGAGCCGATGGTCCACATCCGCCGCAAGCTGGGCGACCGCTTCACCTACCTGGGCGGCCTGCCGACCGCGGAAGTCTATGCCGCGGCCTACAAGGCGCTGGGCGTGCCGGTGTATTCCTCGGCCGTGTTCAACTTCATCCCCAAGACCGCCGTGCAGTTCTACGAAGCGATCGCCAAGGATGACCACGACACCGTCGGCAAGCTGATCGACGAATTCTTCCTGCCCTACCTGGCCATCCGCAACCGCAAGGCCGGTTACGCCGTGTCCATCGTCAAGGCCGGCGCCAAGATCGTGGGCCACGACGCAGGTCCGGTGCGCACCCCGCTGACCGACTGCACCCCGGAAGAGCACGAAGAACTGGCCGCGCTGATCAAGAAGCTCGGCCCGCAATAAGCCGCAGGCACAACCGTGAGCCAGCGCAGCGCCGCCATCCGCATGCAGCGCCGCGCCTCACGGCACCCCGAAGGGGCCGCAGGAAACTGGGGCCCCTTCTCCATTTGCGCGGCGCCGCCGCGCGCATACCGATAGCAATTCCAGGAGCAAACGCGATGTCCCAATTTGCGAACTACATCAACGGCGAATGGCTGCCAGGCGCCGGCATCAACAAGAACATCAATCCCTCCGACCTGTCGGACGTGATCGGCGAATACGCCCAGGCCGATGCGGCCCAGACCGAGATCGCCATCGCCGCCGCCCACGCCGCCTTCCCGGCCTGGAGCACCGGCAGCATCCAGGCGCGCGCCGACGCGCTGGACAAGATCGGCAGCGAAATCCTGGCGCGCCGCGAAGAACTGGGCGCCCTGCTCTCGCGCGAAGAAGGCAAGACCCTGCCCGAAGGCATCGGCGAAGCCACCCGCGCCGGCAACATCTTCAAGTTCTTCGCCGCCGAGGCGCTGCGCATCCGCGGTGACAAGCTGGCCTCCGTGCGTCCCGGCATGGACGTGGAAATCACCCGCGAACCACTGGGCGTGATCGGCATCATCGCGCCGTGGAACTTCCCGTTGGCCATCCCGGCCTGGAAGATCGCGCCCGCCCTGGCCTACGGCAACACCGTGCTGTTCAAGCCGGCGGAACTGGTGCCGGGTTCGGGCTGGGCGATTGCCGACATCATCAGCCGCTCGGGCATCCCGGCTGGCGTGTTCAACCTGGTGATGGGCCGCGGTTCGGTGGTCGGCCAGCGCTTCATCGAAGACCGCCGCGTGGCGGGCATTTCCTTCACCGGCTCGGTGGCCACCGGCAATCGCGTGGCGCAGGGCGCGATCGCGCGCATGGCCAAGTTCCAGCTGGAGATGGGCGGCAAGAACCCGATGGTGGTGCTCAACGACGCCGACCTCGACGTCGCCGTGACCGCCGCCGTGCAAGGCGCCTTCTTCTCCACCGGCCAGCGCTGCACGGCATCGAGCCGCCTGATCGTCGAGAAAGGCATCTATCCGCGCTTCATCGACGCCGCGCGCGAACAGTTGGCCAAGGTCAAGGTCGGCCACGCGCTGCAGAAGGACACCCATATCGGCCCGGTGGTCGATCAGTCGCAGTTGGATCAGGACATGTCCTATGTGGCCATCGGCAAGGATGAAGGCGCCAAGCTGGTGGCCGGCGGCGAGCGCATCGCGCGCGAGACCGACGGCTTCTTCATGGCCCCGGCCCTGTTCGCCGATGCCCACAACGACATGCGCATCTCGCGCGAGGAAATCTTCGGCCCGGTGGCCGCGGTGATCCCCGCCGACAACTACGAGCACGCGCTGCAACTGGCCAACGACACCGAGTTCGGCCTGTCTTCGGGCATCTGCACCACCTCGCTGAAGTACGCCACGCACTTCAAGCGTCACGCCCAGGCCGGCATGGTGATGGTCAACACCGCCACCGCGGGCGTGGACTACCACGTGCCGTTCGGCGGCCGCAAAGGCTCCAGCTATGGCTCCCGCGAACAAGGCACTTACGCCGCGGAGTTCTACACCACGGTCAAGACCGCCTATACCCAAGCCTGATCACACACACCCGGCGGGCCGCCATGCACGGCCCGCGGATGCTTCGCCATGGCGCCGGATCTTCCGGCGCTTTTTTTGCCCGGTGCGAACACGCGCATGAAAAACCGGGGGCGAAAAAAAACCTCCGTCTTGGACGGAGGTTTTTTCGGAACGCCAGCACCTGATCAGAATTCTTCCCAATCCTGGCTGTCATCCTTGGCCCGGCTGCTGGCCGCGCTGGCAGGCTTGGCGGCTGCCGGCGTCGGTAGCTTGGGCGCGCTCTTGGGGGCCGCGGCCGCTGCTTCCTTGGGAGCGGCAGAGACGGCGGCTGGGCTTGCCACGGCAGCCGGCGCCACCGGTGCGCGCTTGGGCGCAGCCGCACGCACCGGCGCCGCGGCAACGGCCGCATGCGCGTCGATCTTGAAGATGCTGACCGCCCCCACCAGGTTGGTGGCCTGGGCTTGCAGCGATTGCGCAGCGGCGGCAGCCTGCTCCACCAGCGCGGCGTTCTGCTGGGTCACTTCGTCCATCTGGGCGATGGCCTGGTTGACCTGCTCGATGCCGGTGCTCTGCTCGCGGCTGGCTTCGGCGATCTCGCCGACGATGTCGGTCACGCGCTGCACGCTGTCCACCACGTCGCTCATGGTCATGCCGGCCTGTTCAACCAACTGGCTGCCGGCAGAGACCTTTTCCACCGAGTCATCGATCAGCGATTTGATTTCCTTGGCCGCCGCCGCCGAGCGCTGGGCCAGCGAGCGCACTTCGGAAGCGACCACGGCAAAGCCGCGGCCCTGTTCGCCGGCGCGAGCCGCTTCCACCGCGGCGTTCAGCGCCAGGATGTTGGTCTGGAACGCGATACCATCGATCACGCTGATGATGTCCACGATCTTGCGCGAGGAATCATTGATGGCCTGCATGGTATCGACCACCTGCGACACCACTTCGCCACCCTTGCTGGCAGTGGTGGAAGCGGAATGCGCCAGCTGGTTGGCCTGCATGGCGTTCTCTGCGTTCTGGCGCACGGTGCCGGTCAATTCTTCCATCGATGCCGCGGTCTCTTCCAGCGAACTGGCCTGTTGCTCGGTGCGCGAGGACAGGTCCATGTTGCCGGCGGCGATTTCCTTGGCGCTGGTGTCGATGCTCTCGGAGCTGCCGCGCACGCGCGACACGGTATTGAGCAGGCTTTGCTGCATGCTGCGGATGGCCGAGAACAGGCGGCCGATCTCGTTGCTGCTCTCGACATCCACCTTGGTGGTCAGGTCGCCGTTGGCCACCAGATCCAGCAGGTGCACCGCGCGGTTCAGCGGGGTCAGCACGATGTTGCGCAGCATGAAGTGCACCACCAGCACCAGGATCATGGCGCCGATCAGGCCCACCACCACCAGCCAGACCACCATGCTGTATTCGCGGCTGCGCTCATCGGCGACCTTGTCGCTGAGCTCCATGGCGCGCTTCTGGTACTTCTCCAGCGCCACCGAGAAGCGCGTGCCACCGGGGCTGATCTACTTGGTGTTGAGCGTCGAATAGGCAGCCACGTCGCCGGCCTTGAGCAGCGTATCGGCCTGCTTGAGGTGATCGTTCAGGACCTTGGCCGACTCGATCAGTTCGGTCTTGATCGCCGGATCCTGGCCGTCCAGATCGGGCAGCTTGGCGAATTCCTCGACGAATTTCAGGCCACGTTCATAGCTGGCCTGGGCGCTCTTGTAGGCCGCCTCGGCCACCGCCGGGTCGCCCTTTTCCATCGCTGTCGCATAGACGCGGGTCTGCGCCGCGCGGGTGCGCGTGGTGTCCTTGTAGGCGTCGTTGATCACCAGCGTGCGCTGGGCCAGTTGATGGACGTACTCGGTAGCCTGGTTGGCCCGGCCCAGGGCAAAGATGCCGACGCCGGCGCCGACCACGATCATGCATGAAAACAGCGCCAACGCGCTCATCAGGCTGAAGCGAACCGTCAGATTTCGCATTCCCTCTCTCCGCTTAATTTTTTTACAACACACAACAAATGAAAAAACACTGCCGCCGAAGATACAGCAAGAAGCCATTCGTCCAATAAACCAGCAAATCGGCGAAAACGGCCCTATTTCCCCGTTAGGCCCGCAAGGATGAACTTTCCCCGTGTCGATTTTGCAATGAGAATGCCCGCCCCGGCCTGTTTTGGATCAAACGGGGTTCAGATAGTGGACAAAAAGTGCTGGCCGGGCAACATCCCGGCAAGTCATCGCGACAGGGGCCGCCTGGCTCAGGGCAGGTCGATGATCTCCACCCAGTTGGGATTGCGGCCCAGCGTGTAGCGGAAAAGCGGCTTGAGCGCGCCGCTGTCGCGGTCGATGGCGTAGCTGGTCAACCCGGCCTTCTGCCCCACCGCCAGCAGGTAGCGACCTTGCGGATCGATGTTGAAACCGCGCGGCTGGGTCTCGGTGGGAATGTTGAGGATGCGTTCCAGCCTGCCGCTGACGGCATCGACACGATAGCCCGAGAGCGTGTTGGAGGTGCGCTCGGTGGCGTAGAGGAAGTGGCCATCCGGCGTCAGGTGCAGGTCGGCGGTGGCCAGTTGCTCGCTGGTCTTGAAACCTTCCGGCAGCGCCGAATCGGTGGCCTGCAGTTTCAGCGTGCCGGTCTTGGCGTCATAGCCGTAGGTGTTGACCGTGCCATCCAGCTCGTTGGTCGAATAGACGAAACGCTTGTCGCTGGAGAACACGAAGTGGCGCGGACCGGCGCCGGCCTTGGTCGCCACGGACGGCGGATCGTTGGGCGCGACCTTGCCGGTGGCGGCGTCGAAGCGGAACTGCATGATCACATCGCTGCCCAGATTGGAGGCGAACAGGAAGCCGTTGTCCGGATCGACCTGGGCCGAGTGCGCGTTCTTGCCGGTGGGGATCACCGCCAGCGGCGGCGTCTGCACGGTGCCGTCGGCGCCGATGGCGTTGACCGAGATCCGGTTGCCGGTATAGGAGGCGCCGAACAGATAGCGGCCGGTCTTGTCGGTCGCGATATTGGCCATGTTGTCGGCCAGCGGCGCCTTGGCCAAGGCCTTGAGCTTGCCGCTGGCCGGATCGATCGCGTAGCTCACCACCGAATACGGCTGGCCGCGCAGCGACGCATACAGGAACTTGTGGTCGGGGCTGATCGCCAGCGGCATCACGGTGCTGCCGGTATCGACCTTGTCGATCAGATTGACGCTGCCGTCGGCGTTGAGCTGCAGCACGTAGATGTCCTGGCTGTCGGCGTGAGAGACGTAGGCCACGGTGGCCGCACCGGCCGGAGCGGCGGCCAGCGTCAGCGCCGAAGCGGCTGCCAGCGTGGCGATGCGGGAAGCGGTGGAAGAATTCGTCTGGTTCATTGGCGTCTCCTTGCGGATGGTGATTGTTGTTGATGTGTGCTGCTCGGGTGCGGTGTTGCGGATGCGTGCGACCCGCACGCGGAGCGCGTAGTGTTCGCGGCGTTCGCGGTGAAAGCGAAAAAGGGATCCGCGTGCGGATCCCTTGGGGGCGTGTCAGGTCACCGGCGCCGGATTGAACAGGGTCAGCGCGTTGTGCAGCTTCCACTGTTCGGCCCAGGTGCGCTTCTTGCCGCTGGCCACGTCCAGCATCAGTTGGAACAGTTCCCAGCCGACGTCTTCGATGGTGGCTTCGCCGCTGGCGATGCGGCCGGCATTGACGTCCATCAGGTCATGCCAGCGGCGCGCCAGGTCGTTGCGGGTGGCGACCTTGATCACCGGCACCGCGGCCAGGCCGTAAGGCGTGCCGCGACCGGTGGTGAAGATGTGCACGTTCATGCCGGCAGCCAGTTGCAGCGTGCCGCAGATGAAATCCGAGGCCGGCGTGGCGGCGTAGATCAGGCCCTTTTGTTGCAGCTTGTCCCCCGGCGCCAGCACGCCGGAGATCGGGCTGCTGCCCGACTTGACGATCGAGCCCATGGCCTTCTCGACGATGTTAGCCAGGCCGCCCTTCTTGTTGCCCGGCGTGGTGTTGGCGCTGCGATCGACGCCACCCTGCTTCAGGTAATTGTCGTACCAGTCCATCTCGCGGATCATGGCCTGGGCGACCTCTTCATTCACCGCGCGCGAGGTCAACTGGTCGATGCCGTCGCGCACTTCGGTCACCTCGGAGAACATCACCGAAGCGCCCGCCCGCACCAGCAGGTCGGTCGCGAAGCCGACCGCAGGATTGGCGGTCACGCCCGAGAAGGCATCGCTGCCGCCGCACTGCACGCCGACCACCAGGTCGGAGGCCGGGCAGGTTTCGCGGCGGCGCTTGTTCAGTTCGGTCAGGCGCGCTTCGGCCATCTGCAGGATGGAATCGATCATCGAGTTGAAGCCGACATGCTCCGAATCCTGCAGGCACACCACATAGGGCTCGCCGGCCTTGTGGATGGGAATCATGTTTTCCGGCAGCAGGCGGTTGGGCTGCAGCTTCTCGCAACCCAGGCTGACCACCATGGCCTGGCCGCCGAAGTTGGGGTTGAGGCTGATGTTGCGCAGCGTGCGGATCGGGATACCGGCATTGGGCGCATCGATGGCCACGCCGCAACCGTAGGTGTGCTCCAGCGCCACCACATCTTCCACGTTGGGATACTTGGGCAGCAGCTCGGCGCGGATACGCTTGACCGCGTGCTCGACCACGCCGGCCACGCATTGCACGGTGGTGGTGATGGCCAGCAGATTGCGCGTTCCCACCGAGCCGTCGGCGTTGCGATAGCCCTCGAAGGTATAGCCTTCCAGCGGCGGCAGCGGCGCCGGCTTCCTGGTGGCGATGGGCAGGTTGTCCAGCTCGCGCGCCGGCGGCATCTGCACCAGCGACTCTTCGATCCAGCTGCCGCGCGGGATATCGCGCACGGCATAGCCGATCGCCACGTCGTAACGCACGATGGGCTCGCCCTGCTTGAGATCGCGCAACGCGATCTTGTGACCTTGCGGCACGCGATCGACCAGGGTCAGGCCGTCCGGAAACACGGTGCCGGCCGGCAGGCCGCCGTCGTTGACGACGATGGCGACGTTGTCCGTGTCGTTCATCATGATGTAGCGCGGGCTGGAGGCCTGGCTGGCGGCTGCGCTGGCGGTGGTGTCGGTGCTCATGCTGGTTCCCATGCGGCTGGTTGCTTCACTAAACGAAAAATGGCGGCCACGCTTAGCAGCGTGGGCCGCCGGTATTGCGGATCAGGCGTCCTTCAATTCGACGCGCTTGATTTCCTTGACGATCACAAGATAACTGATCACGGTGATCAGCGCATTGATGCCCACGAACACCAGGGCGCCGGCAAACGAACCGGTTTCCTTGACGATGTAGCCAATCACGATCGGGGTAGTGATGCCGGCGACGTTGCCGAACATATTGAACAGGCCGCCCGACAGGCCGACGATCTGCTTGGGCGCGGTGTCGGCCACCACGGCCCAGCCCAGCGCGCCCACACCCTTGCCGAAGAACGCCAGCGCCATGATGCCCACCACCATCCACTGCGCATCGACGTAATTGCACAGGATCATGGTCATGGACAACAGCATGCCGCCGACGATGGGGATCTTGCGCGCCCAGGTGACCGACATGCCGCGCTTGATCAGGCGGTCGGAAATGATGCCGCCGACCACGCCGCCGATGAAGCCGCACACCGCCGGGATCGAGGCCACGAAACCGGCCTTCAGGATCGACATGCCGCGCTCCTGCACCAGGTACACCGGGAACCAGGTCAGGAAGAAATAGGTGATCACGTTGATGCAGTACTGGCCGATGTACACGCCCAGCAGCATGCGGTTGGACAGCAGTTGCTTGATGTAACCCTTGCCCTTGGTGGAAGCCGCGGCGGGCGCCTTCTTGTTATCCATGTCCACCAGGCCGCCGCCTTCTTCGATGTGGGTCAGCTCGGCCTTGTTGATCATCGGGTGATCCTTCGGGCTATAGATGATCTTGCCCCAGACCATCGCCAATGCGATGCCGACCACGCCCATCACGGTGAACACGTGATGCCAACTGAACGCGTGCACGATCCACGCCATCAGCGGCGTGAAGATCACGGCGGCGAAGTATTGCGCCGAGTTGAAGATGGCCGAGGCGGTGCCGCGTTCCTTGGTCGGGAACCAGGCCGCGACGATGCGGCCGTTGGCCGGGAAGGACGGCGCTTCGGCCAGGCCCACCATGAAGCGCAGCACGAACAGCGACACCACTGCGGCGGCGGTGCTCATCCAGGTCACGCCGGCCTGCAGGATGGTGAAGAAGGACCAGAGCGCGATGCTCCACATGTAGATCTTCTTGGAGCCGAAGCGGTCCAGCAGCCAGCCGCCCGGCAGTTGCGCCAGCACGTAGGCCCAACTGAAAGCCGAGAAGATGTAGCCCATGGTGACCGGATCCAGGCTCAGCTCGGTCTTCATTGCCGAACCGGCGATGGACAGCGTGGCGCGGTCGGCATAGTTGACCGTGGTCACGATGAACAGCAGGAACAGGATCAGATAGCGGACATGGCTAGCCTTGACCGCGCCGGCTGCCGCCCCAGTGATATTGCTTTGTGCCAATTGTTTTCTCCAGATCTCGACTCGCCGTCGAGCAACCTGAGCACCAAGCCGTGACGCGATGCCCTGACGCCGGATGGCGCCGCAAGGGTAACGCATGGGAACAGACCGGGAATGGGGCGGGCGTCTCTTAGCGTATTGTTTTTAGTGATTGAATATTAATTGTTATAAGACATCGTACAACAATGGATGGAGTATAACAGGAGTCAACACTTTGGCAATAGACTTGTGCATGGCGCCTCCGGACGATGCGTCAAATCCGCTGGATACCGCGCGGATCAAGGCCTGCAAGAGAACAGCCACTCCCTTCCCGGCGCCGCTCCGCCCCGGCATCGGATCTGGATCGACCACCCAGGACAAGCCTGACCAAGCCGGGTTTTGGCGGCCCAACTCATCCATGTTGTACGACATGACCTGTCATCATGCGTGGACGGCGTCCACGCTGCGGACAGGTGCGCCCTGCTCTTGCCTGCCTTGTCGCCAATAAAAAAGGGGAAAAGGCAAAGCCCTTTCCCCAACCAAGCGTCGCGATCCCAAGACCGCGACCAGTATTACGTTCGCCGCGGTCTCAGCCGTGCGCGTATTCCTTTTTCACCTGCGCCGCCTCGGTGTGGTCGATATCGCGGTCCGGGCGCATGGCCAGCGTGGACAACGCGCCGATCAGCAGAAAGATGCCCGAACCCACGAACGGCAGGCTCCAGTTGCCCGACAGATCGACGATGGCGCCAAACACCAGCGGCGAGATGATGGTGGCCAGGGCCGCGCCGGTGTTCAGCATGCCGCTGGCAGTGCCGGCGAACTTCGGCGCCACGTCCATGGGCACCGCCCAGATCGGGCCGATGGTCAGTTCCAGCATGAAGAACGCGCCGGACAGGCACCACACCACGACGTTGACGTCATTGCTGGTCATCACCGGGATCAGGAAACCGAAGGTGCCCACCAGGCTGGCCGCGATCACACCCTGGCGCGCCAGGCGCAGGTTGCCGGTGCGCTTCAATACGCGGTCACTGATCAGGCCGCCGGTGACGTCGCCCACCACGCCGGCGAAGAACACGCCGGAGGCGAAGATGGCGGACTTCTTCAGATCCAGGTGATAGGCGTTCATGAAGAAGATCGGCACCCAGCTGAAGAATAGCGTATTGGTCCACACCTGGCAGAAGTACACGAAGATGGTCGGCGACATGCGACGCAGGATGCGCTTCCACGGCGTCGCCTCGCCATTGGCCGCGGCGGCCTTGGCGTGCTCGGGCAGCTTGGCCAGCTCGGCCTCGTTGATGCTGCGGTGCTCGCGCGGATTGTCCTTGTAATAGACGGCCCAGATGACGATCCACAGCGCGGTCAGCACGCCGACGATCACAAAAGCCGCGCGCCAGGAGTGCAGCGCCACCAGCACCGCCACGATGGGCGGCGCCACGGCATTGCCCAGGCGTGAGAAGGAATGGGTGATGCCTTGCACGAAGCCGCGATCCTAGCGGGTAAACCAGTTGGCGATGGCGCGCGCCTGGGCCGGCAGCGCCGCGCCTTCGCCGATGCCCAGCAACAGCCGCGCGAGCACCAGCGAGGCCAGGCCGCTGACGAAACCGGTGGCGATGGTCGCCACCACCCAGATCGAACCGCAGACGATCAGCGTCTTCTTGGCGCCCAGCTTGTCGGCAAACCAGCCACCGATGATCTGGAACACCGCATAGGTGTAGCCGAAGGCGGAAAACGCCACGCCCAGCGTGGTGTTGGACAGCCCCAATTCATCCTTGATCGGCCCGGCGGCGGCGGCCAGGTTGACGCGGTCGAGATACAGGATGAAGGACATGGCGCAGAAAATCGCCAGCATGTATTTCTGGACGTGGGTCTGCTGCCCGTGATTGATATTGACTTGCATGGTCTCCTCGCCTCTGTGGACGGTTATAGGAATAGTCCGGCGCCCGCCTGGGGCTGATGCGCCGGCGGCGGATGAATCAGTGGCGGCCGGCGACGCGCGTGGCGCCCATGCGGCAAGCCAGCTCGAAGGCATTGGCCATCGCGGTCGGCTTGGCCACGCCCTGGCCGACGATATCGTAGGCGGTGCCGTGGGCCGGCGTGGTGATGGGGATCGGCAAGCCGCCCTCCACCGTCACGCCGACATCGAAGCCCAGCAGCTTGGTCGCGATCTGGCCCTGGTCGTGGTACATGGTGACGATGCCGTCCAGCTTGCCGGCCTTGGCGCGCAGGAAGATGGTGTCGGCCGGGTACGGCCCTTCGGACGGGCAACCGGCTTCGGCCGCCAGCTTGATGCCGGGCGCGATGACGTCGATCTCTTCGCGGCCGTAGTTGCCGTTGTCGCCGTTGTGCGGATTGAAGCCGCACACGCCGATGCGCGGATGGGCGTTGCCGGCGGCGCGGAAGGACTCGGTCAGCATGCGGATCGCTGCGGCCACGCCTTGCGGCGTCAGGTGCGAGGATACGTCCTTCAGCGGCATGTGCGAGGTCACGCGGCCGGTCCACAGGTCGTCCAGGATATTGAGCTCGCCGCACAGGCCGTTGTAGTCCAGCAGCTTGGCGAACCAGCGCATCTCGTCTTCCTCGTGCATGCCGCCCAGGCGCATGGCGCCCTTGTTGAGCGGCGCGAAGCACAGCGCATCGGCCTGGCCATCGGCCACCATGCGCGCCCCCAGCGTGAGCGATTCGAGGATGAACTTGCCGTTGGCTTCGGCCGCCACCGAGGGCGCGTACTGCGTGCCCTGCTGCGCCCAATCGACGATCTGCAGCCAGTCGCAAGCCTGCGGTAGCGGCAGGCCGGTGGCCTGTGCGGCGCCTTGCAGCGCCGGGATGTTGCCGATCAGGCGGATATCGGCGCGGCGGCCGGTGGCCGGATCGGCCAAGAGGCGCAGCACCAGCTCGGGGCCGATGCCGGCCGGGTCGCCGATGGTCAGCGCGATGCGGGGCTTGCGGGAAGAATTTGCTGCGGTGGACATTGCTGCTCCTGGGTCTCGTGTTCTGTCGGCCAGCCCGGCCGCGCGGCGGCGGACTGTTGCGGAACTATACGAGCGGCGGACGGCACGACTCCATCGCTATTTCGCTGAGGCTGGTTTCGCATTTTGCGAAACCGGACGGGAAGCCTTGCCGGGCCTGGCGCCCTTGCCTGCCTTGCCGGTCTTGGAGGCCGGCGCGGCCAGCATGGCCGCCACCGCCATGCCCGAAACGGACATCGCGGGGGCCGGCTGGTGGCACAGCACGAAGCGGCGCGTGGCCCACTCACCCTCGACCGGCAGGGTCTTGAAGCGATCGTCGCCGACCAGCAGATCGGCCACCTTGTCCGGCATCAGGCCGATGCCGATGCCCTGCGCGATCATCGCCGCCATGCTGTGGAAGCTGCGCACCATCACACGCATGTGCAGCACCTGGCCGCTCTGCGCCGCCAGCCGTCCCAACGCCAGCGACAGCGCCGCGCCCTCGGACAGGCCGATCACCTCGTGCGGCAAGATGTCTTCCAACGTCGCGCGCTGCTTCCTGGCCAGCGCATGGCCGTGCGGCACCGCCAGCACCAGCCGGTCTTGGCGGTAAGGCTGGGTCGGCAGCATGGTGCCGCCCAGCGTGCTTTCATAGATGCCGATGAAGGCCACGCCGCGCGTGACGGCTTCCACCACGCCCTGGCTGTTGGCTTCCAGCAGATCGATCTTGATGCCAGGATGCTCGTCCTGGCAGCGCCGGATGTCCTGCGCCAGGAACTGCAGCACGGCCGAGGTACAGGCGGCCAGCCGCACCACGCCCATGTTGCCCTGGCGGAAGGCGGTGGCATCGTCCTGCATGCGCGCCACCGAATGCATCATGCTGCGCACGTGCGCCAGCAGCGCGCGGCCGGCATCGGTCAGGGCCATGCCGTGCGGCAAGCGCTCGAACAAGGGAATGCCGAACTGCGCCTCGAACTCCTGAATGCGCCGCGACGCCGCCGCCGGCGCCAGGAAGATGCGCTCGGCCGCCTTGGTCACCGCGCCCAGCTCGGCGGTGGCTTCGAACAGGCGCAGCGTGGTCAGGTCGAAATGGATGCGGTCCAAGGTCTGCGCGATGGCGGGCGCGGGATCTGTGCGGGAAGACATGGCGGCTGGCGGATGGCTGTGATGGCCGTATTCTACGCGCGACCGATGCCGGCAGCGGGCCGCGCCGGGTTATCATGCGCGCATTCCTCCATTTGCCAGATCGTACTGCCGCATGAATACCTCCCCCTCCCTGCCGCCGGCCTCGCGCGGCGCCTCCGCCTGGATCAAACCCGCCGTCTTCCTGCTGATCGCGGCCATCGGCCTCTACTACGTGAAGTGGTCGCCCTATTATCTGAAGTCCTTCGTGGCGGCCGACAAGCACAGCATCGGCAGCTCCATCCTGGCCAATGCGCCGGCCTCGCCGTGGTCGGCGGCGCTGGAATACGCCGGCGTGTATTTCCTGGCGATCTGGAAAGCCGCCGTCCTGGGCGTGCTGCTGGGTTCGCTGGTGCAGGTGCTGGTGCCGCGCGACTGGCTGCTGCGCGTGTTCGGCCGCGCCGGCCTGGGCTCGACCATTCGCGGCGGCCTGTTCGCGCTGCCGGGCATGATGTGCAGTTGCTGCGCCGCGCCGGTGGTAGCCGGCATGCGCCGCCAGCAGGTTTCGGTGGGCGCCGCGCTGGCGTTCTGGATCGCCAACCCGGTCTTGAATCCGGCCACGCTGGTGTTCATGGGTTTCGTGCTGGGGTGGCATTTTGCCGCCCTGCGTCTGGTGGCCGGTGTGCTGCTGGTGGTGGGCGTATCGCTGATCGCGCAGCGGATCTCGCAGCCGGAAGCGCTGCCCCAGGCGGCGCTGGATGCGGTGTCCACGGTGGAAGAAAGCGAACAGCAGCACGGTTTCCTGGCGCGCTGGCTGCAAAAGATGTGGCAACTGTTCTGGAGCACCGTGCCCATCTACATCGTCGCCGTGCTGGCGCTGGGCGCGGCGCGCGTGTGGCTGTTCCCGCAGGTGGACGCGGCCATCGGCAACAGCCTGTTCTGGATCGTGGGGCTGGCGGTGATCGGTACGCTGTTCGTGATCCCGACCGCGGCCGAGATTCCCATCGTGCAATCGATGATGACGCTGGGCCTGGGCGCCGGCCCGGCGGTGGCGCTGCTGATGACGCTGCCCAGCATCAGCCTGCCCTCGCTGCTGATGCTGCGCAAGTCCTTCACGCCCAAGGTGCTGGCGACCGTGACGCTGCTGACCATGCTGGTCGGCGTGCTGAGCGGGCTGGTCGGCGCCGCCCTGCTCTGACCGCCATCAATTCAGGCCTGATAGCGGCGCAGGAAGTCCACCACCTCGGACTGCTTGCCCGCAAACAGCAGGCGGGAGCGCCTGGACTCGCGCTGGTATTCATACATCGGGTCGTAGTATTCGCCCAGCAGCGCGTCGATCCAGGCCCGGTGCAGATCGACTGTGCCATTCGCCTGCTGGCGCGCGAGCGCCTCTTCCATCAGCTTGTTCAGACGCCGGTAGCGCTCGTCACCCAGGCGCTTGACCAGCTTGCCCAGCGCCGCCAGCAGGTGCTCGCGGTAACGCGCAAAACCATGCTCCGCATCCAGCGCCAGATATTCGGCGCACAGCCCGCTGACGTAGTCGCGCAGGATGCGCTCGACGCGCCCGGCGCGGCTGTCTTCCAGCCACACCATCGGAAACTTTTGCATGCCCTGATGCAGCGATAGCGGCAAGGCGCAGACGCCGATCAGGCGGCTCTCGTCTTCCAGCGCGAACCAGCGATGGCCGCGCGCCTGCTGTTTCATCAGGGCGATCGCCAGGCGATGCTCGAAGTCGATCGGCGCCGGCTGCGGAGTGGCGTGTCGGCCGAAGCTGGAGCCGCGATGGTTGGCATAGGCCTCCAGGTCAAGCGCATTGTCGAGCTGGGCCAGCACATCGGTCTTGCCGCAGCCGGTCATGCCGCCGACCACCACGAAGCCGGCCGCGGCCACCGCCTGCTCGATCGCCTCCATCAGGAAATGGCGCATCGCCTTGTAGCCGCCGGCCACGCGCGGATAGGCGATGCCGGCCTCGGACTTCAGCCACTGCTGGGTGATGCCGGAACGCAGGCCGCCGCGGAAGCAATACAGGCAGCCCTCGGGATGGGCGCGCGCGAAATCGGCCCAGGCCTGGATGCGGGCCGCCTTGACGGCCCCGCTGACCAGTTGATGGCCCAGCGCGATGGCCGACTGCTGGCCCTGCTCCTTGTAACGGATACCGACCGCATGGCGTTCGTCGTCGTTCATCAGCGGCAGGTTCACCGCGGTCGGAAACGCGCCCTTGCCGAACTCGACCGGCGCCCGCGCGTCCAGCATCGGCGTGTCGCCGATGAACAGTTCGCGAGTGGGCTGGATATCCGCCATCAAACGACCTCGACCGCGTATCGCTGTCGCTCGACCAGTTCGCCGATGGGCGCCAGTTCCAGTCCCAGCGCGGCGGCGGCCGCGAGGAATTCGGGATTGGCGTCGGGCTTGACCGCAACCAGCAGGCCGCCGCTGGTCTGCGGATCGCACAGCAGGTTTTTCTGCACTTCGCTGAGCGGGCTGATCTTGGCGCCGTAACTGTCGTAGTTGCGACCGGTGCCGCCCGGCACGCAGCCTTCGGCCAGATAATGCGCCACGCCCGGCAGGCTGGGCACGCGCGCGTGCTGGATGCGGGCCGACACGCCGCTGCCGTCGCACATCTCGACCAGATGGCCCATCAAGCCGAAGCCGGTAACGTCGGTCATCGCCGCCACGCCGGGCAGCTTGCCGAAGCGGCTGCCGGCCTTGTTGAGCACGCACATCCAGTCGCGCGCCGCGCCCACGTCTTCGGGACGCAGCCTGCCCTTCTTCTCGGCAGTGGTGAGGATGCCGATACCCAGCGGCTTGGTCAGGTACAGCAGGCAACCGGCGCTGGCGGTGTCGTTGCGCTTCATGTGGCGCTTCTCGACCACGCCGGTCACGGCCAGGCCGAAGATAGGCTCCGGGGCATCGATGGAATGGCCGCCGGCCAGCGGGATGCCCGCCGCCTCGCAGGCCGCGCGGCCGCCGCGCACCACGTCGCGCGCCACCTCCGGCGCCAGCAGGTTGACCGGCCAGCCGAGGATGGCGATGGCCATCAGCGGATCGCCGCCCATGGCATAGATGTCGCTGATGGCATTGGTGGCGGCGATGCGCCCGAAGTCGAACGGGTCATCGACGATGGGCATGAAGAAATCGGTGGTGGAGACCACGCCGCGCTCATCGTCCAGCGCATACACCGCAGCGTCGTCGCGCGAGGCATTGCCCACCCACAGCTTGGGATCGAGGTTCTGCGCACCGCTGCCGGCGAGGATCACTTCCAGCACCTGCGGCGAGATCTTGCAGCCGCATCCGGCGCCGTGGCTGTACTGGGTCAGGCGGATGGGTTCGCTCATGGGAATGTCCTGGAAAGATCGGAGGGATGCCGATTCTAGCAGCGTTTGCCACGCCCGTCGGACGGGCTTGCAGCGCGGCCGGAAAACAAAAAAGCCCCGCAAGAAACTTGCGAGGCTTTCGATTCTTTGGCTCCCCGACCTGGACTCGAACCAGGGACCTGCGGATTAACAGTCCGTCGCTCTACCGACTGAGCTATCAGGGAACAGCTGAGGGCGCGATTATGAAGGAATTTTTCTTTCGCCGCCAGAGTGGCGCCAGAAAATTTTTTACATCATTCATCACCGCTGCTGCGCTTCTCACCTCATGCGCAAACAAGCTTGGATTCAACCCGCCGATCGCCGTCGCGTCTGCATACGCAGATGCACTGCCGACGACCACCATCGGGTTCAATTGAAAAGGCCCCGCAATTTCTTGCGGGGCCTCTCGTATTCTTTGGCTCCCCGACCTGGACTCGAACCAGGGACCTGCGGATTAACAGTCCGTCGCTCTACCGACTGAGCTATCAGGGAACAGCTGAGAAAAAGATTATGACGCGGATTTTACGTCCTGTCAAAACTTTTTTCTCTCAGGCCATTTTCCCGGGGACAGGAAAATGGCCGTTTCCGCTCTTACAGAACCTTGACGATCGCGTCCACAACCACGTCGATGTTCTTGCTGTTCAGCGCGGCCACGCAGATGCGGCCGGTGTCCACCGCGTAGATCGAGAACTCGTTGCGCAGGCGATCCACCTGGGCCTTGGTCAGGCCGGAGTAGGAGAACATGCCGCGTTGCTTGGTCACGAAGTCGAAGTCGTGGCCGGGTGCCTTTTCCTTCAGCTTGGCGACCAGCAACTGGCGCATTTCACGGATGCGCACGCGCATCTCGGCCAGTTCGTCTTCCCACAGCTTGCGCAGTTCCGGCGAGGCCAGCGCGGTAGCGACGACCTGGCCGCCGTGGATCGGCGGGTTGGAGTAGTTGGTGCGGACCACGCGCTTGAGTTGCGACAGCACGCGGGCAGCCTCTTCCGCGCTGGCGGCGGCGATCGACAGGGCGCCGACGCGTTCGCCGTACAGCGAGAACGACTTGGAGAAGGAGTTCGACACGAACAGCGGGCCGCCCGCTTCAGCGAAGCGGCGCACCACCTGGCCGTCTTCTTCGATGCCGTCGCCGAAGCCCTGGTAAGCCATGTCCAGGAACGGGATCAGGCCGCGCGAGGTGACCACGTCGATGACCTGGGTCCATTGCTCGTCGGACAGGTCGGCGCCGGTCGGGTTGTGGCAGCAGGCGTGCAGCAGCACCACGGAACCGGACTTCATGGTCTTCAGGGCGTCCAGCATGCCGGCGAAGTTCACGCCGCGGGTGGCCGCGTCGTAGTAGGGATAGGCGTTGACCTTGAAGCCGGCCATTTCGAACAGCGCGCGGTGATTTTCCCAGCTCGGGTCGCTGATCCAGACTTCGGTGCCGGCGGCGGAGAAATGCTTCAGGAAGTCGGCGCCCAGCTTCAGCGCACCGGTGCCGCCCACGGCTTGCACGGTGATGGCGCGCTTTTCGGTCACCACGGGGCTGCCGGCGCCGAACACCAGCTCCTGCACGGCGCGGTCATAGGTGGCCAGGCCATCGATGGGCAGGTAGGTGCGCGGGGCCAGCTTGGCGATCAGTTCCGCTTCCGCCTTCTTCACGCACTCCAGCAGCGGCACCTTGCCGTTGTCGTCGTAGTACACGCCCACGCCCAGGTTGGTTTTGGCCGGATTCTTGTCGGCGTTGTAGGCTTCGGTAACGCCCAGGATGGGGTCGCGCGGCGCCATTTCGATGGCGGAGAACAGGGAGGCGGAGACAGGTGCGTTCATCGTGATAACATGAAAAGTTAGCTGCAACAAAGCGCTGCAGGATGGGATGGATGCACGGCTGAAGTTGCCGACCATGCACCGTTTTGCAACACCGCATTTTAGCAAATGTCGCTGCCCAATCACAGATACAGGCGAGCGTAAAAGCAGGCTGAATCTGCATGGAACCATGCAGAAATGACATATCCCGGGCCGCGCGACGTCTTGAACTTGGGCGCGTCGGCAGCATTTGATGAATATTCGCCCCGACGGCATTTCCCTCCCGCAACGCCCCATTCCGGGACGGCGGATGCGCCGCGGCGGCCAAACCCTAGCGTACAGGTGACCAGCACCATGGCTGAACTGACAACGATCTCCCCCACTCCCGAGCTCGACGAAAGCAAATTCATCACCTTTCCCGACTCGCCCTACAAGCTCTACCAGGTGTTCCCTCCGGCCGGCGACCAGCCGGCGGCGATCGAGAAACTGGTGGAAGGCGTCAACGATGGCCTGTTCTTCCAGACCCTGCTGGGCGTGACCGGCTCGGGCAAGACATACACCATGGCCAACACCATCGCCCGCCTGGGGCGCCCGGCCATCGTGTTCGCTCCCAACAAGACGCTGGCGGCGCAGCTCTACAGCGAGTTCCGCGAGTTCTTCCCGCACAATGCGGTGGAATACTTCGTCAGCTACTACGACTACTACCAGCCGGAAGCCTACGTGCCGCAGCGCGACCTGTTCATCGAGAAGGATTCCTCGATCAACGAACACATCGAACAGATGCGCCTGTCCTGCACCAAGTCGCTCATGGAACGGCGCGATGTGGTGATCGTGGCGACGGTGTCGGCCATCTACGGTATCGGTAATCCCAACGAATACCACCAGATGATCCTGACGCTGCGCGCCAAGGACAAGGTGGCCCAGCGCGACGTCATCGCGCGCCTGATCCAGATGCAATACAAACGCAACGAGACCGACTTCGGCCGCGGCACCTTCCGCGTGCGCGGCGACACCATCGACGTGTTTCCGGCCGAACACGCCGAACTGGCGGTGCGCATCGAGATGTTCGACGACGAGATCGACAGCCTGCAACTGTTCGACCCGCTGACCGGCCGCGTGCGCCAGAAGATACCGCGCTTCACCATCTATCCCGGTTCGCACTACGTGACGCCGCGCTCCACCGTGCTGCGCGCCATCGAGACCATCAAGGAAGAGCTGCGCGAGCGCCTGGAATTCTTCCGCAAGGAAAACAAACTGATCGAGGAACAGCGCCTGGAGCAGCGCACCCGTTTCGACATCGAGATGATGACCGAGATCGGCTTCACCAAGGGTATCGAGAACTACTCGCGCCACCTCTCCGGCGGCAAGCCGGGCGACCCGCCGCCGACGCTGGTGGATTATCTGCCGCCGGACGCCGTGATGTTCCTGGACGAATCGCACGTGCTGATCGGCCAGCTCAACGGCATGTACAACGGCGACCGCGCGCGCAAGGTGAATCTGGTGGACTACGGCTTCCGCCTGCCCTCGGCGCTGGACAACCGGCCGCTGAAGTTCGACGAGTTCGAAAAGAAGATGCGCCAGACCGTGTTCGTCTCCGCCACCCCGGCCGACTACGAGAAAGCGCATGCCGACCAGGTGGTCGAACAGGTGGTGCGTCCGACCGGCCTAGTGGATCCGGTGATCTCGGTGCGCCCGGCCACCACCCAGGTGGACGACCTGATGCAGGAAATCACCGATCGCATCGCCAAGGACGAGCGCGTGCTGGTGACCACGCTGACCAAGCGCATGGCCGAGCAGCTGACCGAGTTCCTGTCCGACAACGGCATCAAGGTGCGCTACCTGCACAGCGACATCGACACCGTGGAACGCGTGGAAATCATTCGCGACCTGCGCCTGGGCACCTTCGACGTGCTGGTCGGCATCAACCTGCTGCGCGAGGGCCTGGATATTCCGGAAGTCTCGCTGGTGGCGATCCTGGACGCGGACAAGGAAGGCTTCCTGCGATCCGAGCGCAGCCTGATCCAGACCATCGGCCGCGCCGCGCGCAACCTGAACGGCATGGCCATCCTGTACGGCGACGTGGTGACCGATTCGATGCACAAGGCAATCGGCGAAACCGAACGCCGCCGCGCCAAGCAGATGGCCTTCAACGAAGCCAACGGCATCGTGCCGACCGGCATCAAGAAGGAAATCCGCGAACTGATCGACGGCGTGTTCAACCCGTCGGAAGCGCGCGCCGAGCTGATGGTGGCGCAGGAGCAGAAGAACTACGAATCCATGAGCGAGAAGCAGATCAGCAAGGAGATCAAGCGCCTCGAAAAGCAGATGCAGGAACACGCCAAGAACCTGGAATTCGAAAAGGCGGCGGCGGCGCGCGACCAGTTGCATCTGCTCAAGCAGCAATTGTTCGGGGCGCCTGGCAGCGATACGGCTGCCGCCTGAAAAGGCCAGGCACGCGCATCGGAAAACGACCGCCGGGTCCTGAGCTTCGTCAGGACGACGGCGTTGTCGATTCAGGATAGCCGTCGTCCCGGCCCTGGCCGGGATCCAACGCCGTCCGCCGCGCCCCGCTGCAATCCGCTCCGCCCCGCCGTTATACAATGCCGCCACTTTTCACAACGGCGCGCCCGCAAGAACACCCATGACCACGCCCACCACCTCCCTCCCGGCCGACCTGCTGAGCCTGATCCAGACCGCCGATCCGTCCTGGCACAACGCCCTGCGCGCCGGCCTGGACGCCATCGCCAAGGCTGATCCCGCCTATCTGGGCGTGCTGGCGCAAGACCACTACCTGCCCACCGAAGGCCGCCTGTTCGCCGCCTTCAAGCAGCCGATGGACAAAGTGCGCTACGTGCTGGTCGGCGAAGGCCCCTACCCGCGCGCAGCCAGCGCCACCGGCGTGTGCTTCATGGATGGCGCGGTCGGTTCGCTGTGGTCGGACAAGGGCTTGTCCAAGCAGGTCAACCGCGCCACCTCGCTGCGCAACTTCATGAAGATGCTGCTGGTGGCCGATGGCGCGCTGCAGGCCGGCAATACCAGCGGCGACGCGCTGGCCGGTATCTCGACGCAGGCCCAGGCCGATGCGCAAGGCACCATCCAGACCCTGGCCGACCTGCAGGACAACCTGACCGCGCACGGTTTCCTGCTGCTCAATGCCAGCCTGGTGTTTCGTGAACACGTGGCGCCGGCCAAGGACGGCAAGGCCTGGAAGCCTTTCTTCGAAACCGTGCTGCGCGCCATGGCCGACCATGCGCAGGCGCGCGGCGCGGCGCTGCCGACGCTGATCCTGTGGGGCAAGATCGCCGAGCAACTGCACAGCCTGCCGCTAGTGGAGCGCTTCCCGCGCGAGGTGGCCGAGCATCCTTACAACCTCAGCTTCATCGAGCACAGCGGCATGCAGAAACTGTTCGGAGAGATGAAGTTGCTGCGCAAGCGCGCATGAGTTCCACGCGCCGAAACAGCAATGCCGTTCAGCCCTGAGGCGGAACGGCATTTTTATTTGCCGCAGGAAGATGAATCGATCCGGGCGCTAAACGCAGCCCGGAACATGAAGGCCTTTCAGTCCTGCCCCGTCCGTGGGGACTGAGCAAGCGGGTCAGCGCCAAGCGGCATATCGAAGTCCGCTCCGCTGATTCAGCAGAAACGCCGGCGCGCCGGCTGCGGCGCCACCGCATCGTGGCGATGCATCAGAACTCTTCCCAATCCTCGCCGCCGCTGGCCTTGGTCGGCGCGGCCTTGGCGGCGGAGGCCGGCTTGCTCTCGACCACCGACAGCGCGGGCCGCGCAGCGGGCTTGTCCTTCAGTACCGCGGGCTTGGGCGTGACGTTCACCGGCGCGCTGCGCTTGGGGGCAGCCGCAGGCGCCGGCGCGACAGCCGGGCGCGCCGCGCCCCGCTCGTCTTCCAGCTTGAAGCCGGCCACCACGGCCGCCAGGTGCTCGGCCTGCTCCTGCAGCGACTTGGCCGCAGCCGCCGCTTCTTCCACCAGCGCGGCGTTCTGCTGCGTGGCCTCGTCCATCAGCGTGACCGCATTGCCAACCTCGGCGATGCCCGCACTCTGTTCCTGGCTGGCGGCGCTGATCTCGCCGACGATGTCGGTCACGCGCTTGACGCTGGACACCACTTCATTCATGGTCGATCCAGCCTGCTCCACCAACTGGCTGCCGGCTTCGACCTTGTGCACGGAGTCGTCGATCAAGGCTTTGATCTCCTTGGCGGCGGTGGCCGAGCGCTGCGCCAGCGAACGCACCTCCGAAGCCACCACGGCGAAACCCCGGCCCTGTTCGCCGGCGCGCGCCGCTTCCACCGCCGCGTTCAAGGCCAGGATGTTGGTCTGGAAAGCAATGCCGTCGATGACGCTGATGATGTCCACGATCTTGCGCGAGGACTCGTTGATCGAGCTCATGGTCTCGACCACCTGCCCCACCACCTGGCCGCCATGCACCGCCACGTCGGACGCCGACACCGCAAGCTGATTGGCCTGACGCGCGTTGTCGGCGTTCTGCTTGACGGTGGAGGTGAGCTCTTCCATGGCCGAGGCCGTCTCTTCCAGCGAACCGGCCTGCTGCTCGGTGCGCGAAGACAGATCGAGGTTGCCGGTAGCGATCTCGCTGGAAGACACCTTCACCGATTCGCTGGCGCGACGGATCTCCAGCAGGGTGCGCGCGATCTTGTCGGCAAACTGGTTGAAGGCGCCGGAAATCTGCGCGAGTTCGTCGCGGCCGGCCGCGTCCAGGCGGCGCGTCAGGTCGCCTTCGCCCGATGCAATGTCTTCCATGGCACTGCGCACCACGCCCAGGCGGCGCAGCAGGCGGCTGATGGTAAAGGTCAACAGCACCGCCGCGGCGACGATGGCCAGCACCGCCAGCACCGAAGAAATCACCATCAGCGCGCTGATGGCGTGCGTGGCTTCCGGATAGTTCAGCGCCACCACCAGCGACCAGTCGGTGCCATCGATGGGCTTGATGAACAGCAGATGGCGCACGCCGCCTATGGTGGCTTCGCCGCCCTGCTTCATCCCGGCCAGCGATTGCGCGCTCAGGTTCTGGTCGAGCGCAGAGACCGGCTTCAAGGCCAATTCCTTGTTGGGGTGGGTGATGATCACGCCGTCCTTGCCGACGATGAAGGCGAAGCTGGAGGGCGTAGGCTTGATGCCGGCCACGTTGCGCACCACGTTATCGAGTTGCACGTCGGAACCGATCACGGCTTGCAGCTTGTCCTTGCCACCCACTGCCTCGGCGAAAGTCACCACCAGCTTGCCGGTGGTAGCGTCCACGTAGGGCGCGGTCAGCACCGGCTTGCCGGCATTGACGGCCTGCAGATACCAGGGCCGCCCGGTCGGGTCATAGCCGGGCGGCATGGGGTGCAGCGCCAGCATGCGTTTGTCGGGGTAGCCGATATACGCGTCGTCGAAGGCGCCGGCTTCCATCGCGGCGGCCACGATGGGCAGCACGTCGCTTTGCGTCAGGGCTTGTTTCATGGCGCCGGTGATGGTGCGCTTGCTGCGCACCCAGTCGGCGATGTTCGCGGCGTGGCTGTCGGTCAACTGTTGCGTCTGCGATGACAAGGCGGCGAAGGTGTCGCGCCGCACGCTGTAGACGTTGGCGACACTCAGGACGATCATGGACACGGCCACGATCAGGACGCAGATCACGATAAGGCGTGCGCGTAGCGAAGACAGCATGATGATTCTCCCCGGTGGTTGATGCGAGACTGCGAAAACGCAAGCACGCCCGACGCCTTTCCCCTTCGGCGCGCGAACACGTCCGGCCTGGCGGCCGGCGCTCAATGGCATGATCCATCGGAAGGCCCGTGACGGCGCCGCGCTCACGGCGCGGCGACGGTCAGCAGCAGGACAATCTTCTTCCCTCTGCGGCCAATATAGCAGCGCTTTGTGTCAGCGTTGTTGCGTTTCGGTGCTGCGGCGCGGGGAAGGTGAGGACGGCGAAAGGCGGAAGAACCGGAAATCGGATCCGCAGGTTGCGGCCCGTCAACTGCGGCCGTGAAGGGACGACGCAGCCGTCGGTCAATGAATGCCCGTAAACGACAAATCCCCGCTGACGCGGGGATGATGGCGGGCTTCGCTACCCTGGCGCCGGATCGTATCTCCATCGACGGCGCCGGTTTGCCCGGTGATGCTGTTGCGCTGCGGCTTGTGCCGCCTGCGGTTCCGACCATACGGAACCGGTCTCTTCATTTTATGGCTTCAGGCGCATCGGGCCTGGTCTTGCTCGCGTGCTCGCGCTTGCTGCCGGTCTTGCGGCGGCCGGGCTCAGATCTGGGACTGCAGCTTCCAGACGGCTTGCATGTGGCTGTTTTCCAGCTGGCGCAGGCGGTTTTCCATCTCGACGTGGTCTTCGACGCCTTCGAAATAGGCAAAATCGTGCAGTTCGGAGGCATCGTTACGCACCGGCTTCAGGGCATGGGCGGCGACGACTTGCTGGAAGGCAAACTTGGCCAGCTCGACCAGGGCGCGCAAATTGTTAGAAAAACCGGCATCTTTTACAAATATACTAACGGTAGACATGATCTTTACTCTCTGTTGAACGTTTCGGTGATTGAAGAATAAGGTCGCCCTTGGCTTTTGCAAAGCAACATTTTCCGACACCACTATAAGTTTTTCTTACACCATGTCTTCCTCCCTGCCCCCGCTCAAGGCCCTCAAAGTGTTCGAAGCGGCAGTCCGGACGCGGAGCCTGACGCTGGCGGCCAGCGAACTGTTCATCACCCATAGCGCGGTCAGCCAGCAGATCAAGTCGCTGGAAGAGTATTTCGAACAACCGTTGTTTTTACGCCAGTCGCGTGGCGTGGAGCCAACAGAAGCGGCCCTGGCCTTCTACGCCGAGGTGAAAGCCAGTCTGGACCGCATCGCGCTGGCCGCCGAGCAATTGACGCTGGCCGGCAAGGGCCGCGTGGTGCGCCTGATCGCCGCGCCCTCGGTGGCGATGCGCTGGCTGATCCCGCGCCTGTCGCAGTTCCAGATCGACAACCCGCGCATCGAGGTGCGCGTCACCACCACCATGTCCGAATATTTCGAGGACGTGAAGGATCCCTTCGACGTGATCCTGTGGCGCAGCCCGCTGGAGCGCAACGGCTATGAATGCGTGCGCTTCCTGGACGATGTCTCGGTGCCGCTGGTATCGCCGCATTTCCTGGCCACCCATCTCATCAACGTGCCGCGCGACCTGGTCGAGGTGCCGCTGATCCACCTTTCCAGCCGCGCGCTGGCCTGGTCGCAATGGCTGGGCAAGGCCGGCGTGGCGGTGCGCAAGAAGATGCCGGGCACGGTGTATGAACACTTCTTTCTCAGCCTGCAGGCGGCCGCGACCGATCTCGGCGTGGCCATGGGCACGCTGGCGCTGGTGGACGACGATCTGGCGCACGGCCGGCTGATCCAGCTGTTCCCGGAAGTGGTGCTGCATGGCGAGGGATTCCACATGATGTACCGCAGCGCGGCCAACTCGAACCCGGCGCTGAAGACGTTCATCACGTGGCTGATGCAGATGGGACAGGCCTCTGCGTATGATCCGGAGCGAACGCATCCGGCGGATTTCCCCGGCGAGCATTGAGGCCGGAGAAGCTTGCCGGCCTGCAAGCCGGCTGGCAAGACGGATCCCGGCGGGCGCCGGGATCAGGCGATATCGTCAATCAGCCGACTTCAGCACATGCACCTTGCGATCGGCGATCAGGTCCTTGGATTTCTCGCGGTAGTCGTTCATGTGCGGCAGCGTGAAGTGCAAGCGCAGCGCATCTTCGCCGGTCCACTTCTCGACGAAGGCGAAGGTATCCGGGCCCATCGGCGCCTGGTTCGGGCCGAAACCATCGACATCCACGACCAGGCCGTATTCGATGCAGCCCTCTTCGGCGCGCACTGCGGCCAGGTTGGCGCGCGCGATGTTCAGCAGTTCTTCGCGCTTGCCGGGCTTGGCGGTGATGACGGCCACGACGGTGATGGTGCTCATGCTTGTCTTCTCCTTATGGGGTGCGGTTGAACGCGCCGGCCCCTGGCCGGCGCGGAGGCCACAAGCATACGCGATTTGCCGGCCACGCGTGGCGAGCCGGCGCCGGTCTCAGTTCAGGCGGATCTTGTCCAGCAGTTGACCGATGTTGTAGCGCATCAGCGACAGGTAATCCGGCGCCGGACCACCGGCCTTGGACAAGGCGTCGGCATACAGCTTGCCGCCGGCCGTCACGCCGGATTCGCGCGCGATCTGCTGCAGCAGCTTGGGGTTGCTCATGTTCTCGAAGAACAGCGCCTTGATCTTCTCGCTGCGGATCTGGCGGATCAGGGTCGCCACTTCCTTGGCGCTGGGCTCGCTATCGGTGGACACGCCCTGCGCGGCCAGGAAGCGCACCTTGTAGCGCGCACCGAAGTATTCGAAGGCATCATGCGAGGTGATCACCTTGCGCTTGGCGTCGGGAACCTGGGCGAATTGCGCCGCGGCCCAGCTATCCAGCTGCTGCAGCTTGGCCGCATAGGCTTCGCCATTCTTGCGGTAAGCGTCGGCGCCGGCCGGGTCCAGCTTGGCCAGCGCAGCGGCGATGTTGCGCGCATAGACGATCACGTTCTGCGGATCCTGCCAGGCATGCGGGTCATCCTTGCCGTGATGGTGACGTTCGTGATCATGGTCGGCATGCTCATGTTCATCCTCGGCCACGCGTTCACGCGCCTTGATGCCGGCCGACGCGACCACGATGTCGCCGCGGTAGTTGGCCGACTGCGCCAGGCGCTCCATCCAGCCTTCGAAACCGAGACCGTTGACCACCACCAGTTTGGCGCGCGAGACGGACTTGATGTCGTCCGGCGCCGGCTGGAATACGTGCGCGTCCTCATCGGGGCCGACCAGGGTGGTGACGGCGATGCGATCGCCGCCGACGTTGGCGACGATGTCGCCCAGGATGCTGAAGCTGGCCACCACGGGAATGCGCTCGGCGGCCGAAGCGGGCAGGCTCACCGCCAGCGTCACGGCGGCCAGCAGTGCGGAAAGAGGACGAAACAGGTTCATGCGGACTCCGGAAAGAAAGACGAAGAAGGTTCAGCCTTGCAGGTGCGGCCGGCGCAGCAGGCGCGGCAGCCAGCCGCGCGGCGCCAGCAGCAGCGAGGCGGCGTACAGGGCGCCGGCGCAGACGATGATCACCGGCCCCGACGGCACCGAGGCGTAATAGGAAATCAGCAAGCCTGTATAACCGGCGATGGCGGCTTGCAGCACGCTGTTGCAGAGCTGGGCCGGCAGCGTGTCGTGCCACAGCCGCGCGGACACCGCTGGCAGCATCATCAGGCCGACGGCCATCAGCGTGCCCAGTGTCTGGAACGAAGCCACCAGGTTCATCACCACCAGCATCAGGAACACCTGCTGGTAGATCGCCCCGCCGCTGCGTCCGCCGCCGACCGCCATGTAGGCCGGGTCGAAGCTCTCCAGCAGCAGGCCGCGGTACAGCGCGGCGATGCCCAGCACGCTGGCGCTGGCCACGCCGGCGATCAGGACCAGGCCTTCGCTGTCCACACCCAGCACGTTGCCGAAGAGGATGTGCAAGAGATCAAGCTGGGTGCCGTGGCGCGAGATCAGGATCACGCCCAGCGCCAGCGCCACCACGTAAATGGCGGCCATGCTGGCGTCTTCCTTGAGTTCGGTGTGGCGGCTGATCCAGCCCGCCAGCGCCACCACCAGCACCCCGGCCGCGAAGCCGCCGACGGAGAGCGCCGGCAGCGACAGGCCGAAGAAGATGAAACCCACTGCCACGCCAGGCAGCACGGCGTGGCTCAAGGCTTCGCCGAACAGGCTCATGCGGCGCAGCGTCAGCAGCACGCCCAGCGGCGCGCTGCCCAGGGCCAGCGCGAACGCCGCGATCAGGGCGCGACGCATGAAAGAGAATTCCTGGAAGGGCTCGATGGCGAACTGGTAAATCGTCGGCAACACGCTCATTGCAGGCCACCCTTCTCCGGCACGCCATGCGCATGGCGATGGTCGTGGCCATGCGCGTGGTCGCGCGGCCGCGACAGCGCCAGCACGTCGGCCTCGCTGACTTCACAGATGCCGGCGTGCTCGTCCACCGCCTCGGCCATGGCGCGGGCGCGCTGCAGGTTGGCTTCGCACATCACCTCCATGGTGTCGCCCCAGGCCACCACGTTGCGCGCCAGCAGCAAGGTCTGCGGGAAGGCGCGGCGCACCTGGTCATGGTCGTGCAGCACCGCGATCACGGTGCGGCGCTCGGCATGCCAGGCCGAGATGATGCGCAGCAGGTCGCCGGTGGTGCGGGTATCGATGGCGTTGAAGGGTTCGTCGAGCAGGATCACCTCGGCATCCTGCAGCAGGATGCGGGCGAACAGTACACGCTGGAACTGGCCCACCGACAGGCTGGAAATGGAACGGCCGGAAAAGCCGTCCAGCCCCACCGCCGCCAGCGACTGGCGCGCGCGGGACGTCATGCCGGCGTCGATGCCGCCCCAGTTGCCCTTGGCCTGCCAATAGCCCAACAGCACGCAATCCAGCACCGTGATGGGGAAGCTGCGGTCGATCTCGGCCTGTTGCGGCAGGTAGGCGATGCGCTGCGCATCCACGTGGGTGATGACCCGACCGTCGTTGCAGCGGACCAAGCCCAGCATGCTCTTGAGCAAGGTGCTCTTGCCAGCGCCGTTGGGGCCGACGATGGCGGTCAGCGAACCGCGCGCGAAGGCGCCGTTGACGTGATGCAGCGCCGGATGGCGGCGATAGCTGACGGTCAGGTTCTCCAGGGAAATGGCGGCGCCGGTCTCTGCGTTCATCTCAGCCCTCCCCCAGCGCCCACTGCACGCCCAGCCACAGCAGCAGGATGACGGGCAAGACCGCGAGCACGCGCTGCCACCAGGGGCTGGCGAGCACGCCCTGCTTCATCAACAAACGAGAGAGAACCGACACGGCGAAGAACCTGACTAAGAGTAAAGAACGCAACACGGCGGCGGCGATCCGGGCCCGGCCCGTGATCGTACGCAACCGAGTTGCAAAAATCGGGAAAGACCGAATTATAATGCAACCCTGTTGCAGAATGTAACAAGACTGAATTTTTCCTACCAGCAGGTTCAAAATGCTGAGCTCGATCAGCAACAACGCGAAGAAAGCTGCCTATGTCCCGTCTCTCCGTCCTCCCTCTGATTCTCTCCTCGCTGGCCTGCCTGCCGGCTTCCGTTCTGGCGGCCGACGGCCACGATCATCACGGCAACCATCCGGCTCACGTACATGGCGTGGGCAAGCTGGACGTGGCGCTGGAAGGCAATACGCTGACGCTGCACCTGGATACGCCGCTGATCAATGTGGTCGGCTTCGAACATGCCGCCACCACTACCCGCGACAAGGACACCGTGGAAGCCGCGGCCAAGATGCTGCGCGACGTCAGTCGCATCTTCGTCACCGATCCGGCGGCGCAATGCAAGCCGGCCGAAGTGCAGCTCGAATCCGCCGCGCTGCCGCCCGCGCTGCTGGGCGAGAAAGCCGTGAGCAATCCCGAGGCCGCTCCCAATGACGGCCACGCCGACCTCGATGGCGACTTCACCCTGGTCTGCGCCAGCCCGGGCGCGCTCAATACCGTGGATGCGAGCGGCCTGTTCAGCGCCTTCCCGGGCTTCCAGCGCATCGACGTGCAACTGGCCACGCCGAAGAAGCAGGCCGCCGCCCAACTGGTGCCAGGCAGCGCCCTGATTCCCATCAACTGATCCAGTCATCGCCGTCGCGGCCCGACGGGGAAGTCAGGCCGTTGACAGCATCCAGGGATATCATGACGGCAGCTTCGCTGCCCGCCGTTCCTTCATTTCCCGCACGTCCGCTTCCGCTGCCCGCCTGACATGAACCCGCCTCAGCCCGCTTCCGCCGCCATCCATCTGCGCGACATCAGCTTTACCTGGCCCGGCCAGCCGCATCCCGCGCTGGCGCTCGATCAATTGCGGGTGGAGGCGCAAGAGCACGTCTTCATCAGCGGCCCCAGCGGTAGCGGCAAGAGCACGCTGCTGGCCGCCATCGGCGGCATCATCGCACCGCAGGAAGGCAGCGTGGAAGTGCTGGGCCAGGCCTTGCAAGGCTTGCCCGCGGCGCGCCGCGACCGCTTCCGCGTGGACCACATCGGCTTCATCTTCCAGCAATTCAATCTGCTGCCCTATCTCTCGATCACCGACAACGTGCTGCTGCCCTGCCAGTTCTCCGCTTACCGCAAGGAACGCGCCCTGCAGCAAGGCGGCAACCTGCAGGAAACGGCGCAGGCGCTGCTGGCCGCGCTGGACCTGGCGCCAGCCCTGTGGACGCGCCCGGCGACGCAATTGTCGATCGGCCAGCAGCAGCGCGTGGCGGCGGCGCGCGCCTTGATCGGCCGGCCCGAAATCATTGTCGCCGATGAACCGACCTCGGCGCTGGACAGCGATCGCCAGCAAGCCTTCCTCGACCTGCTTCAACGCGAATGCGGCCATGGCGGATCGGCGCTGGTCTTCGTCAGTCATGACCTGCGCCTGGCCGAACGCTTCCATCGCCGCGTCGCCCTCGAACAGATCAATCGCGCCGCGCGCGCCGGGGAGACCGCATGAAGCTGCTGCTGCGCCTGGCCTCCAGGAGCGCCTGGAACCGCCGTTTCACGCTGGGCCTGATGCTGTTGGCGATCGCCCTGTCCACCACCATGCTGCTGGGCATAGAACGGGTGCGCCACGAAGTGCGTGCCGGCTTCTCGCAATCGGTGTCCGGCACCGACCTGGTGGTGGGTGCACGCACCAGCCCGATCCAACTGATGCTGTACGCCATCTTCCGCATCGGTGGCGCGACCAACAACATGGGCTGGGACAGCGCCCAGACGCTGGCGCGCAACCCGGCCGTGGCCTGGACCATCCCGATCTCGCTGGGCGACTCGCACCAGGGCTTCCCGGTGCTGGCCACCAACGGCGATTACTTCCGCCACTTCCACTATGGCGACGGACGCGCGCTGCAACTGGCGCAGGGCCGTCCCTTCGGCGACGTGTTCGAAGCAGTGCTGGGCGCAGAGGTGGCCGACAAGCTGCATTACAAGCTGGGCGACGTGATCGTCCTGGCGCATGGCATGGGCGGCATGGGCCTGGCCCGGCACGCCGACAAACCCTTCACCGTGGTCGGCATCCTGGCGCGCACCGGCACGCCGGTGGATCGCACGGTGCACATCGGCCTGGACGGCATGGAAGCCATCCATCTCGACTGGGAAGGCGGTGCGCCGCTGCCCGGCCTGCACATCGCGGCCAATCTGGTGAAGAAGTTCGACCTCACGCCCAAGAGCATCACGGCGGTGCTGGTCGGTCTGAAAAGCCGCGCCCGCGTGTTCGCCGTGCAGCGCGACATCGCCGACGGCGAGGGCTTCAAGGAGCCGCTGATGGCGGTGCTGCCGGGCGTGGCGCTGGATCAGTTGTGGGATGTGGTCGGCATCGGCGAGAACGCACTGCTGGTGGTCTCCGGGATGGTGGTGGTGGTCGGCCTGGCGGGCCTGGTGGCGGCGATCCTTGCCAGCCTGGGCGAGCGCCGGCGCGAGCTGGCCATCCTGCGCTCTGTCGGTGCGCGGCCCTGGGATGTATTCCTGCTGCTGTCCGTCGAAGGTCTGGGCGTGATGCTGGCCGGCGTGGCGCTGGGCGTGCTGTTGCTGAGCGCGCTGGTGCTGGCGCTGGGGCCGATGCTGGCCTCGCAGTTCGGCATCGCGCTGCAGCCTGCATGGCCTGCCGCAGGCGAATTACAATTGCTGCTCTGGACCGTCGCCGCCGGTTTCGCCGCCAGCCTGTTGCCGGGCCTGCGCGCCTACAAGCTGAGCCTGTCCGACGGACTGACGCCGAGAATCTGAACTTTTATCCGCTCCTGAAATGAAAACCCTCTATTGGATAGGCGGCATCGTCGCCGCGGGCCTGCTGGTGGGCACCGGCGTGCGCCTGGTCGCCCATTCCGGCGACGCGGCCGAGAGCGCGCCGGTCGCCAATGCCGCAACCGGGCCGCAAGCCGCCGCGGGCGCCCCGCTGGCCGGCGCCGTACCCGCCGTGACCGCGCGCGCCGACGCCGGCAGCACCGTCAGCGGCGTGGCCGATGCCTCGAATGGCCGCTATCAGGTCGGCGATCACCTGCAGCAAAGCCCCACTGTCACCGACCAGCCTTACAAGGCTTCCGGCAAGATGGTGGATGGCTATCGCGAGATCGCCTGGGAATCGCTGATCCCCAAGGACTGGGACGCCATGGCGCCGTTCAAGGGCTTGAAGCTGGACCAGCTGGATGATAACGACCCGCGCGCCGACGCCGCGCTGTGGAAGGCCAAGAAATACTGGAAGCAAGCCCCCGTCGATACCGCGATGGAAGGCAAGGCGGTGCGCCTGCCGGGCTTCGTGGTCTCGCTGGATCGCGAGGGCGAGGCGCTCAAGGAATTCCTGCTGGTGCCCTATTTCGGCGCCTGCATCCACGTACCGCCGCCGCCGGCCAACCAGATCATCCACGTGCGCAGTTCCAAGGCCGTCAAGAACGTACGCACCATGGATGCGGTGTGGATCAATGGCGTGATCAAGGTCGAGCGTTCGGACTCGTCGATGGGCGCATCCGGCTACAGCATGACGGCGGTCAGCGTCGAGCCTTACACGGCGCCCGACAACGGCTGATCGCTCCCCCTTCGTGCGCCGTCACCAGACGCCCTGGTCAAGTCAAGAATGCCGCTCGTGCTCCGATGACTGGAGCGGGCGGCATTTTTCCTTTCTGCGCCCGGATGGCGCCGCCTATCTTTCCGGCGCGCTTATTCACAGATGTTGGGTGCAAGTCTGTGGACAGGACCTTGAAAACCCACCCAAGTACCTGATACGAAAGGAAATTCCGTTTCCGTCGCATTGTGTGGCATCGATGGGCAAACTCATTGCACCGATCTCGCCTTCGATTCTGCGTACCGACCCGAAAGCCGCAGCACACAAGGCTTCCCCTCTTCCGCCAAGGTGATCTTGCCCCCGTTTCACGGACACCCCTATAAGCGATTAACTATCGCAATAGGAGGTGGACGATGACCAAGAGCAAGGCAGGCAGAAAGGGGCAGGAGTTCAGCCTGGAGTTCAGGCAGCAGGCACTGTTGCGAGCGGCCACAGAAGGGGTAACCACGGTGGCTCGTGATCTGGGGTTGCAGCCTGCCCAGCTGTACAGTTGGCGCGCCCAGGCGCGGCGGCACGACCAGGACGATCAGGCACAACGCTTGGAGTTGGCCGAACATGCACGGCTCAAACGTGAAGTGGCGCGGCTGGAGGAGGAGAACGCTTTCCTAAAAA